>DQHV01000320.1:0-16099 GCA_003524335.1 Candidatus Aminicenantota bacterium
TTTCTTTCCGCCCAAAGAAGAGACCTACACGACGATCGAGGGGCTGATCAATCATTTCAAGTTCTTCATGCTCGGGCACGGCATCCGGCCGCCCAAAGGCGATGTGTACTTCGCAGTTGAAGGCGGAAACGGTGAGCTGGGGTTTTATATAGTTTCCGACGGAACCGACCGACCCTACCGTCTCCACCTGAGGGCCCCTTGTTTCCATATCGTTGCCGCCCTAGAGCAGCTGATCCGGGGGCGCTATGTGGCCGATGTCATCCCGACTTTCGGGTCGATGAATATGATCGGAGGAGAGCTGGACCGGTGAGCCCAGAATATTCTGTTTCACTGCGCCGCAAGATCGATGAGGTCGCGGCCCGATATCCAAAAAAAGGAGCGGCTCTCTTGCCGGTCCTCCATCTCGTCCAGAGGGAAGTGGGCTGTATCTCCGCCGAGGAAGAGCGGTTCGTCGCCCAGGTCCTCGGGCTCAGGCCGATGAAGGTTAGAGAAGTGGTGACCTTTTATACGATGTTCCTCCGTCGGCCCGTCGGGAAATATCACCTCCAGGTCTGCTCCAACCTGAGCTGCTCGCTACTCGGGGCGGGGCCGCTCCTGGATTATCTGCAGCAGAAGCTGGGCGTCCGAGTCGGAGAGACGACGGCCGACGGCCGGTTCACCCTCTCCACCGTAGAATGCCTCGGGGCCTGTGAGCAGGCGCCTTCCCTTATGATCAATTTCGATTATCACGGCCAGTTGGATGGAGAGAAGATCGACCGGATCCTAGAGAGCCTGGAATAGAACAGTGGACGAAAAGGTTTTGACTCGGCACTTCGGCGTGGAAGGCCTTTTCCGGATCGAGGTCTACCGCGGGCAGGGCGGATATAGCGCGGTCGAAACGGCCTTGAAAAAAATGACGCCCGCCGCGGTCTTGGACGAAGTCAAGAGAGCCTGCCTGCGCGGCCGGGGTGGGGCGGGATTCCCGGCCGGAGTGAAGTGGGGATTCGTCCCTCAGAACGTCCCCAAGCCCAGGTACCTTTGCGTCAACGCAGACGAGGGCGAGCCCGGCACGTTTAAAGACCGCTATCTTATGAATCACAACCCGCATCTTCTACTTGAGGGGACGATCATCGCCTCCTACGCAGTCGGCATCCACTCAGCCTATATCTATGTCCGCGGTGAGTACGAGGCTATCGCCCTGAGGCTCGAGGGAGCGATCACCGAGGCCTACCGGAATGGATATCTCGGGAAAAACATCCTCGGCACGGGGTTTGATCTGGAGATGGCCGTGCACCGGGGGGCGGGTGCCTATATCTGNNGGCGAGGAAACAGCCCTCCTCGAATCCCTCGAAGGGAAGCGCGGGCACCCCCGGCTGAAACCGCCTTTCCCCGCCTCGGTCGGCCTGTTCCAGTGCCCTACCGTGATCAACAACGTGGAGACCCTGTCCAACATTCCCTTTATCGTCATGAACGGCGCTGACTGGTTTCTCAAGAAAGGCCTGCCTAAGGACGGGGGGACGAGAATCTTTGGCGTCAGCGGCATGGTCAAGAGGCCGGGCATTTATGAACTCCCGCTCGGGACGAAGTTGCGGACGATCATCTTCGACCACGCCGGGGGGATGAAGGATGGTAAACAGCTCAAAGCGGTCATCCCTGGCGGGATGTCGGCCCCCATCCTCACGGCGGACGAGATCGACCTGCCGATGGATTTCGATTCTCTGGCCGGTGTCGGATCGATGCTCGGCTCGGCGGCCGTCATCGTTATCGACCGAGAGACGTCAATCTTGGACGTCCTCAGCGCCGTCTCCAAGTTTTACTCCCATGAATCGTGCGGCCAGTGCACGCCCTGCCGGATCGGGACGTCCTGGATCAACAAGATTGTCAAACGTCTGGCCAGGGGAGAGGGTGAAGAGGACGATATCGACGCGATCATCCGTCTGGCCTCCAATATCAAGGGCAAGACGCTCTGTCCGCTCGGGGACGCTGCGGCCCTGCCCATTCTGTCGATCTGCCAGAAATTCCGCCGGGAGCTGGAGGGATATCTCCCCCATGCCTAAGATTCTCATCGACGACCGGATGGTCGAGGCGGCCGAGGGGCTGACCCTGCTACGGGCGGCTGAAAACGCCGGCATTCCCATCCCCCATTTCTGCTACCATACCGCCTTCCCACCCGAGGGAAGCTGCCGGATGTGTCTGGTCGAAATCGAGGGGTTGCCCAAGTTGGAACTGGCCTGCTCCACCATGGTCAAGGAAGGCCTCAAAGTCCAGACCATGAGCGCGAAGGTCGTCGAAGCCAGGAAAGGCGTTCTCGAGTTCTTGCTGGCCGAGCACCCCCTGGATTGTCCGATCTGTGACAAGGCGGGCGAGTGCAAGCTCCAGGACTATTTCGAGGAATATGGGCTTTTCCGGAGTCAGTTTAAGGAGGCCAAGGAAAAGCGGGAGAAGAAATTCAAACTCAGCCGGAACTTGATACTGGACCGGGAGCGCTGCATCCTCTGCACGCGCTGCGTCCGGTTCCTGAACGAGATCACCAAGACCGAGGATGCGGGCATCCTCAACCGCGGCATCCATTCCGAGGTCGGAATCTACGAATCTGAGCTCATCGACAACAACTATTCTGGAAACCTGGCCCAGATCTGCCCGGTCGGCGCCATCACAGACTCGGATTTCCGCTTCAAAACCCGGGTCTGGTTCCTGGAATCCAATGAATCCATCTGCCCGCTCTGCAGCCGCGGCTGCAACATCGCCATCGATTCCCACCCCGGCCACCCGCGCGCCCTCCGTACTCGGCGGGTTTATCGGGTTCGCGCCCGCCCGAACCCCGACGTCAACTCGCATTGGATCTGCGATTATGGACGATACGGCTATGCCTACTTGGATGAGGCCAGAGAGGACAGATTGGTTTGGAAGAAGGGTGGCCTAGAGACCAGGCTGATCTGGGACAAGGCCGCCCAAATCCTGACAGAGAAGGTTCGATCCCTGGTCCACCTCCGGAAGAATTCGCGGATCGGTGTCGTCCTTCATAGCAACCTGACGAACGAGGAGCTTTTCCTGGCCGACCGGCTTTTCCGGAAGGGATTGGGGGTTGAAAAACTTTTTCTGGCCGACCCGCCGCCGGGAAAAGGGGATGGATTCCTGCTTACCTCTGACCGGACCGCCAACCGCCGCGGCCTGCTGGAGGTCGGCTTGCCCGTCCAGGCGCTCGATGCCAAAGCCCTGTCCGATTTGGACCTACTCTTCATCTTTGGGCATTACCTGGCCGACGGAACCAGCGCGGCCGACTTAAAATACGCCCTGGAGAAGGTCGAGACCAAGGCGCTTTTCGCCTCCCACAAAAGCGGCCTGGACGGCCTCGTTGATTTCGTAATCCCGGTGCCGGTTATCGCCGAGAAAAACGGCACCCTGACCAATGTCGACGGCCGGGTCCAGCCTTTCGTCGCCGGCCTGGATTTTAACGGCGACGGGCTCCCCGAATGGAGGGCGCTCTTGGATCTGGCCAAAGAGCTGAAGGTCGAGCCCAAGTATTTCTGGCCGCTGGCCTCTCCGGAGGGCGTTTATCAGGCGCTTAGAAAAGAGATCCCTTTTTTTAAATAGAGGACGATGGATATTGTGATCGCCGTCATCAAGATTATCCTGGCCCTGGTCTGGTTCCTCGTCCTGACGCTGTATCTCACCTGGCTGGAGAGGAAAGAGAGCGCCGTCATCCAGGATCGGATCGGAGCCAACCGGGCCAATATCTGGAAGTTCCGGTTTCTCGGCCTTTTCCAGCCGTTCGCCGATGCCATCAAGATGATCTTCAAGGAAGATTTCGTTCCGGCCTTTGCCAACAAGTTTCTGCATACGCTGGCACCCTTCCTTTCCTTCTTCTTTGTCGCCATTACCATCTGTGCCGTGCCGTTCGGCGACACGCTTCACCTCGCTGGCCGGACGATCAACCTCCAGGTCCTCGACCTCAACGCGGGGCTTCTTTTCATGCTGGCCATGCTCTCCCTGGGCATCTACGGGATCATCCTCAGCGGCTGGGCTTCGCGCAACCGGTTTACCCTCCTCGGCGGGATCCGGGGCGCCGCTCAGCTCATCTCCTACGAGGTCGCCCTGGGCCTTTCACTCATCGGCATCATCATGGTCTTTCCCTCGCTCAGCCTCCAGAGCATCGTCCGATTCCAGGGCGAAAACCTGCTCGGCTTCATCCCCAAGTGGGGTGTCCTGATCCAGCCGCTCGGGTTTGTCGTCTTCTTCTTTGCCGCTCTGGCGGAGACCAAGCGCGTCCCCTTCGACATGCCGGAGGGGGAGTCCGAGATCATCGGATTCTTCACCGAATACGGCGGGCTCAAATGGGGCCTGTTCATGATGACCGATTTCATGGAGATCATCATCGTTTCCGCGCTTCTGACAACACTCTTTTTCGGCGGCTGGCAGGTGCCCTGGCTAGCGGCCGATGGCTTTCAATGGCCCTGGGGCGGAGGGTGGGCGCTGCCGCATGGCATCGTGGTCCTGCTCCAGCTTCTGGCCTTCAACGTCAAGATCGTGTTTTTCTGTTGGCTCCAGATCCTCATCCGCTGGACCTACCCCCGCTTCCGCTACGACCAGGTCATGGATTTGGGCTGGAAGGTCCTCATCCCCTTGAGCCTGCTCAACATCGTCGGCACCGGGATCGTGATGGGATTGCTGAAATGATCAGAGCGCTCGGCGATTTTCTCGAGATCATCAAGGGCGGCCTGATCACCGTCCGCCATTTCAACACCAACATGTGGTTCCATACGCTCAAGGTCCTCGGTTTCAAGACCAAGCGTAAAGGAGCGGTGACTATCCAGTATCCCGAGGAGAAGAAAGCGCTTGCCGCTCGCCACCGCAGCCTCCACCGCTTGATGCGGAGGGAGGACGGAAAGCCGCGCTGCGTCTCCTGCCTGCTTTGCGTGACGGTCTGCCCCTCCGAATGCATCTCCGTCGAGGCCGCCGAGGACCCCGATTCTGAGATCCAGAAGGTACCGGCCGAGTTCATCATTGATATGAGCCGTTGCTGCTTCTGCGGGTTCTGCGTCGAGGCCTGCCCGGAGGATGCCATTCGCATGGATACTGGGAAGATCGAGCTGGCTGAATACCAACGGCGGGATCTGGTCCTCGATCTTGACAAACTCCTGAAATGATATCCGACCGACTCCGGCTGGGGGATTACGATATCTACGGATTGCGGGACGGGTTTTTCTACTTGGACGGCGGGGCGATGTTCGGCGTGGTCCCCAAAACTCTCTGGGAGAAAAAATGCCCGGCCGATGCCCAGAACAGAATCAGGCTGGCCCTGAACTCGCTCCTGATCAAAACGCCGGCTGCGCTCGTCCTGGTGGAGACCGGGATCGGATCGAAGCTTGACCGGAAGTTCCAAGACATCTACTGCGTCGAGCAGAACCCCGGACTACTCGGCTCTCTCGCCCGACTCGGGTTCGCGCCGGAGGAGATCGACTTTGTCATCAACACTCATCTCCATTTCGACCACTGCGGCGGAAACACCATCCGGGACGAGAAGGGCGCGGTCGTCCCGGCGTTTCCCCGGGCCCGCTACATCATCCAGAAAGGTGAATGGGAATGGGCGATGAATCCCCACGAAAGGGAGAAGGGCAGCTACCAGGCCGAGAATTTCCGGCCGTTGGCCGATTTCGGCCTCCTCCGGCTCGTTGACGGCGACGCCCCGGTTACAGAAGGCGTCGAGGTCATTCTCGCTCCCGGCCACACGGCGCGACACCAGTGCGTCAAGGTGGTAAGCGGAGGGAAAACGCTCGTCTATTTGGGCGATCTCGTCCCGACCTCGGCCCACATCGGGCTCGCCTACGGAATGAGCTACGACCTCCATCCTCTCGAAAACCTGGAGAACAAGAGGAAGCTCTACTCGCAGGCCGTCGCCGAAGACTGGATCCTGGCTTTTGTCCACGACCCGGTCCGGTATTTCGGCAGAGTCGGGAAGGTCAACCAGAAGTTCGAATTCCGGCCTCTCGATTGACTTTGCCGATTGGAGGGCTATAATAACTTTTCTTCATTAAAGGAGGTCTCATCATATGAAAGAAGTCACCATAGAAGAACTCTTAGCCAAAGCCGAAAAACCTTCGAGAGAGGCGATGCGCCTCCATGCCTTCTACAAGGGCAAGATCGGCGTTCAGCTGAAATGCCGGATCCGGAGCTTCGACGATTTTGCCATCTGGTACACTCCCGGAGTGGCGGCGGTCTGCAAGGAGATCCATCAAGACCCGGAGAAAGCTTACGACTACACCAACAAGTGGAATTTCGTGGCCGTCATCTCGGACGGCTCGCGCGTCCTCGGCCTGGGTGATATCGGCCCCGAGGCCGGTCTCCCGGTCATGGAAGGCAAGGGGCTGCTGTACAAGTACCTGGGCGGAGTCGACGCCTTCCCCCTTTGTCTCAACGAGAAGGACCCGGACAAGATCATCGCCATAGTCAAGGCCCTCCAGCCCACCTTCGGCGGCATTAACCTCGAAGACATCTCCCACCCTAAGTGCTTCAAGATACTGGACACTCTACGCGTCGAATGCGAAATTCCCGTCTGGCACGACGACCAACAGGGGACGGCCTGTGTCACCGTGGCCGGGCTGATCAACGCCCTTAAGATCGTCGGAAAGAAAATCGACGAAGTGCGGGTCACGATGGTTGGCTCGGGTGCAGCCGGGGTGGCCATCGTCCGACTCCTGCTGTCCGCCGGAGTCACGCCAGGCAACATCCTCTCCGTCGACTCCAAAGGCATCCTGCACCGGGACCGCAGCGACCGGGCAATCCTCCAAACCCAGTTCAAGGAGAAATGGGATATCTGTTTGAAGACAAACGCCAAGCAGGTTAAGGGCGATGTCCCTGATGCCATCCGCGGAGCCGATGTCCTGATCTCAGCCTCGAAGCAGGGCCCGGGCACCATCCGGAAGGACTGGGTCAAGACGATGGCTAAGGACGCGATCGTCTTCGCCGAGGCCAACCCCGTTCCCGAGATCTGGCCCTGGGAAGCGAAGGAGGCGGGAGCCAGGATTGTGGCCACTGGCCGGTCTGATTTTCCAAACCAGGTCAACAATTCGCTCGGTTTTCCCGGCATCTTTCGCGGCGCCCTGGACGTCCGGGCCAAGACGATCACCGACGAGATGTGCATTGCGGCGGCCCGAGAGCTGGCGAAAGTCGCCGAGGACCACGGCCTCAGCGAGGAGTATATCATCCCGAACATGGACCAGTGGGAAGTCTTCCCGCGGGAAGCCGTCGCCGTCGGCTCCAAAGGGATCGAGCAGGGCGTCGCCCGCATAAAGGCTCCGGCCGAAGAGCGGTTCAAGCTGGCTGCGGCCATCATCAAACAGGCCCGGGAAGAGGTCCAGATGCTGATGAGGGAAAAATTCATCATCGATCCCGACGCCTGAGGCCGTTTGCCGCGCATTGACATCTTGATGTCATTGTGATATAAAGCTGGATAAGAAAGAGGATACCCAAAGCTCTTTTTAATTTTAGGAGGTAAATCCATGAAGCATTTTTCTAAGTTCCTCGTTCTGGGTATTTTTGTGGTCTCTCTGTTCTCGAGCTGCGCCAAGCAGCCCACTCAGGCCATCGACGCCGCCAAAGCGGCCATCGAGGCAGCCACGCAAGAAGGCGCCTCCGTTTACGCGGCCGACGAGCTCAAGAAGTTGAACGATGACCTGCAGGCAGCGGTGGATGAAGTCAGCACGCAGAGCAAGAAGTTCTTAAAGAAATACGGCACTGCCAAGGAGATGCTGACCAAGGTACAAGCCGACGGCGATGCTCTGAAAGCCACGATCCCGGCCAAGAAAGAAGCCGCCAAGAACGCCGCTATTCAGGCTCAGACAGAAGCCAAGGCTGCTCTCGACGAAGCCAAAGCCCTGTTGGAGAAGGCCCCCATGGGCAAGGGTACGAAGGCCGACATCATGGCCATGAAGGCCGATTTAGCCGGGCTGGAGACTTCTTTTGCCGAGGTCCAGACTGCCATCGACAGCGAGGATTACTTCGGTGCTTCGGCCAAGGCCGCCACGATCAAAGAGAAGGCGACGGTCACCTCCGACCAGGTGAAAGCGGCCATCGAGAAGGTCAAAGGGAAGAGATAAGGTCCGGCCTGTTTTTTCGTTTGAAGACCGCTCTTCTAGTTTCGGCGTTTTTTATTTGCGTTTTTTGCGCTAGCACCTGCCAAAGTCCGCCGGTCCCCCCCGAGGTCGAAAAGGCCAAGAGCCAGGAAAACGACCTCTGGAGGGCCGGCGCTCCCGTTTACGCGGCGGACGAGTACGCTCGGTATCTCGAATCACTGCGCCTCGCCAAGGAAAAACTGATCAAGCAGAACGTCCGCCTCCGCTGGTTCCGCGACTATAAAGAAGTCCGCGCAGATTATATCGTCATCCTGGCCCAGGGCGATACCCTGATCAACAGGGTCCAAGCGGAAAAGCGCTCGCAGTCGCAGGATTTTTCGCAGCGGCTCGACCGGCTCGAAGAGAGAATGAGGAAGATCAAAGCGCTGACCCAGCTGATGAATGAGCATGCTCCCGTCCGGGAGAACCTGGCCCGGGCCGAGGTCGTCTCCAGGGAGGCGGAAATCCTGATCCGGAATGAGAAATACGCTGAGCTCGCTCCCAAGCTGGACTTGATAGACGGCCACATCCGCCAGGCCGAGGAGGCGCTGTTTTCGATCCTCGCCCGGTATGCCGATGACGCGCAGGTGGCCAGATGGCGCAAGCTGGCCGAGGACACTGTTTCCGAATCCCGACGGCGGGGGACGACCGCCGTCCTGGTCAACAAGCTCGCCCGGACAATGACGCTTTTTAAGAAGGGGAAGGAAATCGCCGTCTATGAGATCGGGCTGGGCAGATATGGGCTGACCGACAAGCTCTATGCCGGCGACGAGGCGACGCCGGAAGGCCGCTACCGAATCGTAAAAAAGAACGCTCAGAGCCGCTATTACAAGGCGCTTCTGATCGATTATCCCAACGAATATGACAAGAGACGCTTCGCCCTGGCCAAGAAAAAAGGGCTAATCCCGGCGGGGGCCTCCATCGGCGGGCTGATCGAGATCCACGGCGGCGGGAACGATTTTTTAACCAACGGATGCGTGGGTGTCGAGAACTCAGTCATGGACAGGATATTTCCTGAGGTCGCGGTCGGGACGGTGGTGGCGATCGTCGGGTCTCTGGAGAGCGCCCAAAAGCTCTTGGCCGGGCTCAGGATATCCGGATCATGAACAAGAAGAAGACGGCCCGCGCCTTGGTGCTCCTCTTGGCGGCGGTCCTGGTGGCAGTCGAGGCGGTGGCGATAATCGTGGCCTGGCCGAAACAGGCGGCCGAAGCGGCGGCCGGCGCAGAAACCAACGATCAGAAGGCGGCGGCCAGGCTCGATGCGGAGACCGCTGCCCTGCGGAAGAGAATCGGGGCTCTCGCGCCCAAGGCCGCGCATATCATCATCGATTCGGCCCGCAACACCCTCACCCTCAAGACTGGGAAAGAGGTCCGGCTCCAGGCCGTGGTGAGCTGCGGCAGCGGCAGCATCCTGGAAGAACCCGGCGGCAAGCGGACGTGGATCTTCGACACGCCCCGCGGCGAATTCCAGGTCAAGTCCAAGGTCGTCGACCCGACCTGGGTTAAGCCCGATTGGGCGTTCATCGAGGAAGGTAAAGAAATCCCGAAAAAGCAAGAGGAGAGGTTAGAGGCCGGAGTTCTGGGTGATTATGCGCTCGGATTCGGAGACGGGTACTTCATCCACGGAACACTCTACAGCCGGCTTCTCGGCCGGAGCGTAACCCACGGCTGCGTTCGAGTGGGAGACAAAGACCTGAAGGCCATCTTTCAAGCGGCTTCGATCGGGACCAGGATCTATATTTACTGAAGAGGACGCGACAACCGATGCCGTTGCTGAGAACGATATGGGGTTGCGATTTCCGGGCACTGCCCGTGTTCTGTGTCCTCTGCTTATCGTTTCCTGCATGGGGCGGGGACCAGACGGCTTCCTTGCAGAACCGGCTGGCCAAGCAGGAACTCCTTCTTGCCAAGACTCCGTCCCTTTATTTCATCGTCTATCTCAAGAGCAAGATGATCGTCCTGAAATCCCGGGGGATGATCCTTCAGGAATGGAAAGCCCAGAGCATCCGTGCCTGGGGAGACGCGCCGCCGCTGGGCCCTCTGACGCTTGAAAAGAAGAGCACGCTCTTCCCTCCCAAAAGGACGAAGATCATGCCGGCCGCCGATGAGGAGGAGGCCGCCACCTTCGAACTGGATGCCCTCGAGCTCAAGGACATGCCCTCCAGATTCACGCTTTTCCTGAGCGGTGGAATAAGACTGCATGTGCGACCCAAAGCCCGAGGTCTTTTCCCCCGCCTCGGGAACATCGGCCATCTATTAGGCTGGAACCTCTGGGTCCCCTTGAAAAACCTGTCGTTCAGGCTGAGGAAAAAACACTTTGCCGCCTTTGATATCAGTCTGGAGAAGAAAGAGGATGGGCAGGCCGTTTATTGGGCTCTTCCGGAAGGGATAAAGGGCTTGGTTTTTCCGCTCTGACCCCTAATTTCTCCCTGATCTCCATTGAGAACTAAATACCTGAGATTTTATTTATAAAATATACTTGACAATATATTACTCAAATATTATAATGATTGCGTTTTATTAAGGAGGCTGAAATGGCAAAGATTATAGGCATCGATCTCGGCACGACGAACTCCGTCGTGGCCATCATGGAAGGCGATAAGGTGACCGTAATTCCGAATGAAGAAGGGGGCAGGACCACTCCTTCAGTGGTCGGCTTCACGTCCAAAGGAGAAAGGCTGGCCGGACAGGTTGCCAAGAGACAGAGGGTCACCAACCCCGAAAACACCATCTATTCGATAAAAAGATTCATGGGCAGGCGGTTTGGAGAAGTTTCCCAGGAGATCAAGCAGGTGCCCTTCAAGGTGGCGCAGGCCTCAAACGGCGACGTCCGGGTGGAGGCCTTGGGGAAGCAGTACGCTCCGCCGGAGATCTCGGCCATGATTCTCCAGAAGCTCAAGAAGGCAGCAGAAGATTATCTGGGAGAGAAAGTCGAAAAGGCAGTGATCACGGTGCCGGCGTATTTCAACGACAGCCAGCGCAAAGCGACCAAGGACGCCGGAAAAATCGCCGGCCTGGATGTGGTTCGCATTATCAACGAACCGACCGCAGCCGCCTTGGCCTACGGGATGGATAAGAAGAAAGACCAGACTATTGCCGTTTACGATTTCGGGGGCGGGACCTTTGACATCTCGATCCTGGAAGTAGGAGAGGGAGTCGTCGAAGTCAAGTCCACCAACGGCGACACCCATTTGGGCGGTGACGACATCGACCAGCGCGTCCAGGACTGGATCGTGGCCGAGTTCAAGAAGGAGTCGGGCATTGACCTGACCCGTGACAAGATGGCCCTCCAGAGACTCAAAGAGGCCGCCGAGAAGGCCAAGATGGAGCTCTCGACGACTATGGAGACAGAGGTCAACCTTCCTTTCATCAGTGCCGATCAAACAGGGCCCAAGCACCTCCTGATGAAGCTGACCCGGGCCAAGCTGGAGAGCCTCGTCGAGGAACTCATCCAGCGGTCGGTCGGCCCCTGCCGGCAGGCCCTGGCCGACGCCAACCTGAAGCCAGAGGCAATCGATGAGGTCGTCCTCGTCGGCGGCCAGACACGCATGCCCCGGATTCAGGAACTGGTCAAGAGCTTCTTCGGCCGCGAACCTCACAAGGGGGTCAACCCCGACGAGGTCGTGGCAGTCGGCGCGGCTGTACAGGGCGCTGTCCTGGCGGGCGATGTCAAGGATGTCTTGCTCCTGGACGTTACCCCCCTGACCCTCGGCATCGAGACCTTGGGCGGCGTCTTCACCAAGATGATCGCCAGGAACACGACCATTCCGACTAAGAAGACCGAGATCTACTCCACCGCCTCGGACAACCAGCCCAGCGTCGAGATCCATGTCCTCCAGGGCGAGCGCGAGATGGCCTCCTACAACCGCACCCTAGGCCGCTTTCATCTGGACGGCATTCCCCCGGCACCTCGCGGTATCCCTAAGGTCGAAGTGGTTTTCGACATAGACGCCAACGGCATCCTCCACGTGTCGGCCAAGGACCTGGGCACCGGCAAGCAGCAGGCCATCACCATCACCGGCCATAGCGGTCTCGATGAGAAGGAGATCGACCGCATGGTCAAGGACGCCGATGTGCACTCTGAAGAGGACAAGCGGCGCCGGGACGTGGTCGAGGCCAAGAACCAGGCCGACCAGCTCGTGTACAGCCTGGAGAAGCTTCTCCGGGAGAACAAAGCACGCGTCCCGGAGAATGAGGCCGAACGTGTCCGCGCCGAGATCGAAAATACCAAGAAAGCCATGGAGAGCGATAATCTAGAAACGATCCGGGGCGCCATGGAAGCCCTGTCCCGGGCGTCGCACAAACTGACCGAGATGATGTACCAGCAGGCCGGGCCGCAGCCGGAATCGTCGGAACAGCCTCCTTATCAGCAGGCGCCTCCTGACTCCGGGCCTTCTACGGCCAGCGGAGGCGAGGACGAGGTCATCGACGCCGAGGTTGTCGACGAAGACAAAAAAAGATAAACTCCCTCCATAGACCCGCCCCGGGCGATTGAAAACAGGCGGGACGGACCATGGACAAAGATTATTACAGGATCCTCGGGGTCGAACGGAAGGCGACGGCGGCCGAGATCAAACGGGTCTACCGCAAGCTGGCCCGGAAATTCCATCCCGACCTCAACCCCGGGGATAAGACCGCCGAAGCCAAGTTCAAGGAGATCCAGGAGGCTTACTCCGTCCTCAGCGATCCCAAGAAGAAAAGCCAGTACGACCAGTTCGGGTTCATCGGCGATCAGCCTCCGCCCGGAGCGGGCCAGAGGACTTACAGCCCGGGATTCGAAGGATTCGATTTCTCAGACTCCGGGTCTTCGAGCTTTGCTGATTTTTTCGAGAGTCTCTTCGGCCGGGGAGCGCACGCGGCCCAGGCTGGGCCTGAGCGAGGTGAGGACCTCCACTACACGATGAAGATCGGGTTCGAGGAGGCGATCAGCGGGCTGCAAACCAGAATCCAGCTGACGCGATTAGTCAGCTGCCCGGCCTGCCAGGGGAGCGGCCACCTCCACTCCACGGGAAAAGGGCGCTGTCCAACCTGCCAGGGGAGCGGCCGGGCCCATCTGCAGCGCGGCTCTATGAAATTCGCCACGACCTGCCCGGCCTGCCAGGGAACGGGTGTCAGCCGGGGCGAGGATTGCCGGGACTGTCGGGGCCAGGGTGTCGCTCAGAAGACGGGACTGATCAATGTTAAGATTCCGGCCGGAGTGGATGCCGGGTCCCGGGTGCGAGTGCCGGGCAGGGGGAATGTCGGCCGGAATGGCGGGCCGCCGGGCGACCTGTATATCTCCATCGAGGTCAACCCGCACCCGCACTTCCGGCGGGAGGGCGCCAATATCCTGTTGAAGGTGCCCATCTCAGTGCCGGAGGCCACGCTGGGCGCCCAGATCGAGGTCCCCACGCTCCAGGGCCGGACGAAGATTAAGATCCCGCCGGGTACGAAGTCCGGCCAGAAGTTCAGGCTCAAGGAGATGGGAGTGACGGTCGCGGGAGGGCGAACGCCCGGCGACGAATTTGTCGAGGTGGCCATCGTCCCGCCGGCGGCCCACGACCAAAAGGTCAGGGAGCTGATGAAACAGCTGGCCAAGCTCTCCACCGAAAACCCGAGAGATAAAATGGGGATGCACTGAGATGAGAGGACGAAAGCGGAAGAAAAGCGAAGTCCAAAGCTTCTATCATATCAGCCGGGTCTCCCAGATGTTCAACCTTCATCCTCAAACCCTGCGGCTCTATGAAAGAGAAGGGCTGCTCAAGCCTTCGCGGAGCCAGGGCAACACTCGCCTCTACACCGATGAGGACTTGAGGCAGCTCGGGCTCATCCTCAACCTCATCCGCGAGCTCGGAGTCAACCTGGCCGGGGTGGAAGTCATCCTCAACATGCGGCAGAAGATGCAACGCATGGAGACCGAAGTGAACGAACTCCTGGAATACCTCAAGCGGGAGTTCTTCAGGGGCGACGAGGACGCCTTCGAAAGCCGGCGCAGGAGCCTGGTCCTGTTGAGCCAGATGAAGATCGTGAAACGGGATGAAACGACGAAATAGCGTCCGGAGACCATGACCTACGAGGATTTCCTGGATTCGCGCAACCTCAAGCTGTACTTGAGCCAGATCGCCAAGTTTCCAGTGTACACCGAGAGCGAGGAAAAGGAGCTGGGCGGCAGGGCGCACCAGGGAGACGGAGAAGCTCTCCGGAAACTCGTCGAAGCCAACCTGAGGTTCGTAGTTTCGTATGTCAAGAAATACCGCGGGATGGGTCTGGGCATGCTCGACCTGGTCAACGAGGGCAACCTCGGCCTGATCGAAGCGGCCAGGCGGTTTGACCCCAGCCGCAACGTCCGGTTCATCTCCTATGCGGTCTGGTGGGTCCGGCAGGCGGTCATCCACGCCTTAACCCAGTCGGCCCGTATCTGCAGCCTTCCCCAGAAGCTCTCCGACCAGATATCACTGATGAAGAAAAAGGCGACCCAGTTGAAGGGGGAGAAGGGCCGGGAGCCGTCTCGAGAAGAGATCGCCTCCAGCATGGGCATCAGCGAGGAAGATGTAGAGGACCTGCTGATCCTGGCGGAGAAGGACGTCCATCTGAGCGACAGAGTGGCCGATAGCGACCTCGAAGTCGAGGGCAAGATCGAGGACCGGGGGACGCCGCCGGTCGAATACCAGATCGTCAAGAACTCCATCCAGCAGCAGATCCGTGATATCCTGGGGGAGCTGGATGAGAAGGCAGCAACTGTGTTAAAATTAAGGTTCGGCCTGGATGACGACCGCCCGCAGACGCTGCAGGAAATCGGCGGCCGCCTGAACCTNNGTCGCACCAGGTCCAGCAACTCAGAGGATACCTCAACTGATGGCCGAAAAGATTTGCTCCAACTGCGAGGGAACGGGCTGGGTGCTCGCGGCTGCGGAGGGGAAGTCCATCGCCCGGCGCTGTGACTGCTTCTACGAGCGGAAGACCCAGGCTTTCTGGGAACAGGCCCGCATTCCCCGACGGTACCAAAACTGCTCGCTGGCCAACTTCGAGGTCCATAACGATTCTCACAAGGACGCCCTCAAGATCTCCCGGCAGTTCGTCAAGAACTTTCCGGCCCAGGAGGTCGGGCTGCTCTTCATCGGGCCCTGCGGCGTAGGGAAGACGCACCTGGCGGTGGCCATCATCCGGGAGCTTATCGAGAAAAAAAACGTTCCCTGCTCCTTCTTCGACTTCCGGGAGCTGATCCGGGACATCCAGAGCTCTTTCACGCCGGACTCAAACCTGAGCGAGGCCGAGATTCTGGCGCCTGTCTTCGACGTCGGGGTCCTGGTGCTGGATGAGTTGGGGGCCAAGCGCACCACGGCTTGGGTCGAAGAGACCGTGTTCTACATCATCAACCAGCGGTACAATCAGAAGAAATTGACCATCTTCACGTCGAACTATCTGGACACCGAGGAAGAGGTCGACAATCGCGATTCGTTCTATAAAAAAGGCGGCGACTCGCTCGTCGACCGGATCGGAGTGCGGCTGCGGTCGCGGCTCTATGAAATGTGCAAGCTGGTCGAGCTCTGGGGGGACGACTACCGCAAGGTCGCCAAGCAGGCCAGCTACCGGTTCTAGGATAATCCGTTGACAATCTATCCTCGCCCCTCGGCGGGAGAGGATGAAGGTGAGGGGGAAATCACAAGGGGAAAAGGGGAGGAATGATTGAAATTCGTCCCCGATCATGATAGATTATTTCCGCCTGCTCCTCGGTAGCTCAATTGGCAGAGCGGGTGGCTGTATAAATGCAGCTTCCACGAGAAATCGTGGTTGAAAAATCGGGTGAATTCAGGGAAGCCTGCCTCCCGCGGAAATCGGGAAACGGTAACCCTGAGCCAAGCCCTGGTCGAACAAAAACGGTCAGGGAAGGTGCAGAGACTAGAGCCTATGCTCGTACTCTGAGGCGGTCTCAGGGGAAGCGCCCGACACCCTCCCTTCAGTATCCTGAAGCGGGTGAAGAGATAGTCCAAGCCCAGAAGAAATTTTGGGGCGCTTGTAACCACTAGGTT
>DQHV01000320.1:16111-16428 GCA_003524335.1 Candidatus Aminicenantota bacterium
TGGCTATGATCGATGCCTGGAAGCCCTAGAGTTGGTCTTTAGGTAGTTCCGGGTGTTTTCTATAGGATCTAGCTCCAGCGCAATAGGGCGGTGACCTGCCCCCCTCAAGGTCGTCAATGTCACCGGCCCGAGCGACCATTTCTGGAATTATGTTCCCCACATTATGAANNCGCAAAGAATCGCCTGACTATGCCCTGTTCCAGACGGCTGAGGGCGAATTGTCCTGTCGCATCTCGACTAAGCCGTTTCAGGGCCGGACCAGCCTTCAGCGTCTGCCAATCTGTAAGCTCGTGGATGAGTGTCTTCTAGAGCAGCCG
>DQHV01000139.1 GCA_003524335.1 Candidatus Aminicenantota bacterium
GACGCTTGGAGGGTCCCCCGGACCTCCCCGTTGATGACGAGCTGCCCGACCTTGACGTCGGCCTCGACCTTGCCGCGCTCCCCGACGACGAGGAGGGAGTCCGAGTTGATCGTCCCCTTGAAGGTCCCTTCTATCCGGAAGGATCCTTTAAAGGTCAGATCGCCCTTGAACTCCGACTCCATGTCGATCAACCCGGCCAGCTTCGTCTCGTTCAGCTCTCGCGGCCTGTCTTTCATGAGCTTGCTCCTTTGATCCGGTCATAGATCCTGTTGAGATCGTCCAGCGAAAAATAATATATCTTCACGACGCCNNGACGAGGACCTTGGTCCCCAGGCTCTTGAGCATCTCCTCCTGCAGGGCGTGGAGGTCCGGATCGGCCAGGCTTCTCTGCGCCCGCGGCGCCTTCTTCTTGAGGCGGTTGACGAGGGCTTCGGCGTTCCGGACCGAGAGGCTGCGGTCGATGATCTGGCGGCAGGCGTAGAGCTGGGCGGAGGTTTCCTCGAGAGCGAGAAGGGCCCGGGCGTGCCCCATGGTGATCTCGCCCCCGGTCAGGCGGTCCTGGATCTCTTGAGGAAGCTTGAGGAGCCGGAGGTAATTCGTGACCGAGCTCCTGTCCTTTCCGACCTTATCGGCCAGCTCGTGCTGGGCGTAGCCGTGATCGTCGATGAGCTGCTGATAGGCCTGGGCGATCTCCAACGCGTTGAGCTCCTCGCGGTGGATGTTCTCGATGAGAGAGACCTCGAGCTGCTTGTCCTTGGGGATGTTCCGGATGAGGACCGGGATCTTGCGCAGACCGGCCCTTTGGGCGGCCCTCCACCGCCGTTCTCCCACGATGATCTTATAGTGGTCCTCTTCAGGGGCCACGATGACCGGCTGCACGATGCCTGTCTCCTTGATCGACCGGGCCAGCTCGTCTATCGTTTGGTCGTCGAACTTCCTCCTCGGTTGAAAGGGATTGGGCTTGACGTCCTCGAGGTCGAGCTCGGCGAACCTTTCGTCCTTCAGGATGCTGAATTCGTCGGGGATGAACGCACCCAGACCTTTTCCCAGGGCTTTCTTGTTCATCGGCGGATGATCTCCTCGGCGAGGTTGAGATAGGCCTCGGCCCCTTTCGACTTGATGTCGTAGAGGACGATGGGCTTGCCGAAGCTCGGCGCTTCGGCCAAGCGGATATTGCGCGGGATGACAGCTTCGAACATGATGTGTTTCAACGACTTGCGGATCTCTTCGGCGACCTGCTTGGAGAGGTTCGTGCGCTCGTCGTACATGGTCAAGAGGAGGCCTTCGATGGCCAGCCTGGGATTGAAGTATGTCCGGACGGTCTCCAACATCTGAAACAGATCCGGGATGCCTTCCATGCAGAAGAATTCCGTCTGGACGGGAATGACGAGCGAATCAGCCGCGGACAGGGCGTTGATGGTCAGGAAACCGAGCGAGGGCGGGCAATCGATGATGATGAAATTGAAATACCGGCGCGCTTTCTCGACCGCGTCAACGAGCCGCTTCTCTCTCCGTTCGGCGGGATAGAGCTCGGCTTCGACGCCCGAGAGCTCAGGAGAGCATGGGCACAAGTAGAAGTTTTCGAGCTCGGTTCCCGTCATGCAATCCATCAGATCCCGACCGTTCATCATGACCTGATAGATCCCCTTGGAAGGTTCCTTGGGTTTGCCGAGACCCAAGGTCGACATGCCTTGGGGGTCCAGATCGAGGAGGAGCGTCCTCCGGTTCTTGAGAGCCAGGCAGGCGGAGAGATTGATCGCGGTCGTCGTCTTACCGACGCCGCCCTTCTGGTTGGCGACCGCGATGACTTTATTCATCGTCCGGTCCTGTTCCACGTGGAACGGGGGGCCGCTGAGCCCCCTTTTTTCGTAGGATCTCGAGGTACAACCCGACGTTCTGGACGGCCGCGGGAGTCATGCCGGAGATCTTCCGGGCCTCACCAAGGGTCGTTGGCCGCTTTTTCTCGAGCTTTTCGACGGCTTCCCGGGTCAATCCGGGGACCCTGCCAAAATCGATTCCGCCCGGGATCTTCATCGAATCTGCCCTCGCGGCCTTGGCGATCTCCCGTTCCTGCTTTCTGATATAGCCCTCATATTTCGTTTCCGATTCGAGGAACCTCGACTCCTCGTCGCTCAGCGCGCCGGGGAACTCGCTCCATTTTAGCACATCCTCGAGGCGGATCTCGGGTTTTTTTAGGAATTCGCACAAGCTCAAGCTATCGCCGGCTTCCGTCTTGACCCGGGTTTTCTTGAGAAAAGCCGCCGCTTTCGCGATCCGCTCCTGTTTTGCCAGATATTCCCCCCAGACAGCGTCGGGGACCAAGCCAAGCTCGCGGCCGTAGCCCATTAGGCGGCGGTCGGTATTGTCGATCCTCAGCATCAGCCGGTATTCCGCCCGAGAAGTGAATAGCCGGTATGGCTCTTCGACCCCGGAGGAGACGAGATCGTCGATGAGGACACCGATGTAGGCTTCGTCCCGGCGCAGGACGAACGGCTGTTTCTTCTTGACGGCCAGGGCCGCGTTGATGCCGGCCATGAGGCCCTGGGCGGCCGCTTCTTCATACCCCGAGGTGCCGTTGATCTGTCCGGCCAGATAAAGCCGCCGGATCTTCCGGGTTTCCAGCGTAGGAAACAGCTCGGTGGGGGAGACGGCATCATATTCGATGCCATAGGCTGGCCGCACGATCTTGGCCTGGTCGAGCCCCGGTATCGTATCCAGGATCTCCCGCTGAACCTCATAGGGCAGGCTCGAGGACAGGCCGTTGACATAGACCTCGGTCGTTTCGATGCCCTCCGGCTCGAGGAAGAACTGGTGACGGGCGCGCTCCGGGAATTTGACCACCTTGTCCTCGATCGAAGGGCAGTAACGGGGGCCTATGCCCTTTATCTTGCCCCCATATAAGGGGGATTTGGCGAGGTTTCTCCTGATGACCGCGTGGGTAGCGGCATTCGTATGGCCGAGATGACAGTCGACCTTGTTCTTGAGGGGCCCCCGCGTTCGATAGGAGAACGGAACGGGCTCGTCGTCTCCGGGCTGGGGGGTGAACGCCGTCCAGTCGATCGTGTCCCTATCCAAGCGCATCGGGGTGCCCGTCTTCAGGCGGAGGATCCTCAGACCGAGCTTCTTGAGCTGTTCCGCGAGCTCGACGGACGGTGGTTCGTTCGCCCGGCCGGCCGGATAGCTGTGGAGACCGATATGGATCAGCCCGTTGAGGAAGGTCCCGGGGGTGATGATCACGGCTTTCGCCGGCAAAAAGGTCCCGTCTATCGTCCGGACCCCGGCGGCCGCGCCCTTCTTGACAACCACTTGGGCGACGATGCCCTGGAATATGGACAGGTTGGCGATTCTCTCGAGGCGGTGCTTCATCGCCAGCCGATAGGCCGCCTTGTCGCACTGGGCCCTGGGAGCCTGGACGGCTCCGCCCCGGCTCCTGTTCAACAGGCGGAACTGGATGCCGGTTTCATCGGCCAGGAGGCCCATCAGGCCGCCCAGGGCGTCGATCTCCCGGACGAGATGGCCCTTGGCCAACCCTCCGATGGCCGGATTGCAGGACATCTGGGCAATGGTCTCGAGGTGGATGGTGACGAGGCAGGTCCGAAGCCCCATGGCGCTGGCCGCCGCGGCGGCCTCGCAGCCGGCGTGGCCCGCCCCGACGACGACGATATCGAACCCTTTCCGGCCGGCCATAGCTGTCCTTATTTTCCGACGCAGAAGCGGCCGAAGATCTCCTCGAGGACCTCCTCGGCCCGGACTTCCCCGGTCAATTCGCCTATGAAGGAGATCGCGGCCCGGATCTCCTCAGCCGGGACCTCCTCGGAATGCCGCTTGGCCAGGAGTTTTTCCGCCCGGCGCAGAGCTCCCAGGGCCTCCTGGAGACAGTTTTGTTGACGGGCGTGCAGGATGACCTCTTCCGTTTCGGGCGTCCGGGGCGCGAAACGGGCCCGGATGGCCCCGCGGAGCGCGTCTATGTTCTTGCCCCTGAGCGCGGAGACCTCCACGATCGGATTCTCTCCGGCGATCGCTCGGACCTTCTTGCGATCCACCTTTCCGGGCAGGTCGGTCTTGTTCATGACCAAAATGGCATTCCGGGACAGGTATCTTCGGACGAGCCTCTCGTCTTCTTCGCTCCAGGCCCTCGAGGCGTCGATGACGAGGAGCAGGCCGTCGGCCTCCCTGGCGATCCTCTGTCCCCGGGCGATCCCCCGCTTTTCAACCGGGTGGGCGGCCCGCCCCAATCCGGCCATGTCTACGAGATGGAAGACGATGCCGTCGATGACCAGCTCCTCCCTGAGGAAATCCCTGGTCGTCCCCGGGAATGGCGTGACGATGGCCCGATCTTCCTCGAGAAGGGCGTTGAACAAGGTCGATTTCCCGACGTTCGTCCGGCCGGTGATGGCCAGCGTGACGCCCTGGCTGAGGGCCCGTCCGGCCTCATGGCTAAGGACCAGACGGTCGATATCGGAGACGATGGCGGAGAGGGACCTTCTCCAAGCCGCAGGCCCCGAACGGAGCCCCTCTTCGGGGAACTCGAGCCCGGCCTCGACCGCCGCGAGAAGCGAGATGAGCCTACCGCGCAGCCGGGCGATCCGGCGGGACAAGCTCCCGCCGAGCTGGCGGGACGATATCCGCGCCTGGGTCAGGGAGACGGACCTGATGAGGTCGTTGACGGCCTCCGCCTGGATGATGTCGAGACGGCCGTTCAAGTGGGCCCTGAGGGTGAATTCTCCCGGCCGGGCGAGCCGCGCGCCGGCCTTGGCGCCGAGCCTGAGAATGCTCTCGAGAACGGCCGGGCTGCCGTGGACGCTCAGCTCGACGACGTCCTCCCGGGTATAGGACCGGGGAGCTTTAAAATAGGTCAGAAACGCTTCATCGAGGGCCGCTCTCCGCTCCGGATCGCGTATTGTCCCGAATATCGGCCGCCTCACCGGGAAGGGTCTCTTTCCCCCGGACTTGGCTTCGAATACGCGCCCGGCCACGGCCAGGGCCCTTTTGCCGCTGATCCGGACGACACCCAGCCCTCCGAACCCAGGCGGCGTCGCTACGGCGATGATCGTATCTTCGAGCACAATGGCCCTTTCATCCAGCTTCCCATTCTAGCCTAACTTATTCATAAAAACGCCCCTTTTTTCTCCATGCGCTCTTTATAGGGCGTTTTTACCCTCCGGGCGAACCGATCCGGCCCCATCTGCTT
>DQHV01000202.1:0-144 GCA_003524335.1 Candidatus Aminicenantota bacterium
ACCCGGGCAGGCCGACCGCGTCGAAAGGCAGGTGGTCGGTTCCGCCCGTGTTCCGCAGGGTCACCGTCGCGGCCCCGAGGTCGTGGACGGGCCCGATCCATTCCTCGAAGATGGGCACAACGGCGCTGTTGCCCTGGGCGTAGA
>DQHV01000202.1:253-378 GCA_003524335.1 Candidatus Aminicenantota bacterium
CTCGGCCACGACGTTGGTGCCCGGCAGGTCGTCGGCCGTGAAGCGGGCCTGGACCTCGACCTCCAGCATGACCGGGATGTCCTTCTGGAGGATGCGGACGATGCGGTTGTAGTGCTCGACGGCGA
>DQHV01000202.1:413-9181 GCA_003524335.1 Candidatus Aminicenantota bacterium
CCGGCCTTGAGGAGCTTCGTCGTCGCCTGCTGGAGCTGTTGGCGCGCCGCCGCGTCCTGCATCTGCGGGCTCACCGGCCTGCGGACGCCGGGTTCGGGCGCCAGCCTGAGCTTCTCCAGGTCGGTTTCGAGAAGCCGCGAAGCCATCGGGTCGAACGGCATCGGGAGGTCCTGCTCGCCTTGAAGGAGGACGATGGCGTCCTTGAGCTTGCTCTTGTACTTGTCCAGGTCGGCGACCGTCCGGGCGTTGATCAGGACGGCCGGCCCCTTGAGGNNCCGTTCGTCCCGGGCGTCCAGGCCTTCGGATAGCCGATGATCGGCATGTACTGCGGCGCTGTCATGGCCGCATAGTACTTCTGGAGCGATCAGCTGCGCCCGAACGTCCCGTAGGGCTCCATCGCGGCGTTGGCCAGGCCGAGCTCCTTGGCCCTGGCCACGACCCATTCGCCCGCCTGGACGTACTGCGGAGAGGCCGGCAGCCGCGGAGCATACACGTCACAGAGGTAGATCATGAAATCCGTGATCTTCGAATTCACGAGACCTTCGTTGCGGATGCGGTCGAGCATCTGCAGGTCGAGCTTTTCCTNNCGTCAGGCGTTTGGTCATGAGATCCTCCTCGGCGCCGCCGCCTGACCCGGCCTGATCATGTCGCTGCGCGAGGGCCGGACGGCGAGGCGTCTCCACGGGGTTATACACCTCCGGCCGGACCGGAGTCAAAACGGCGGCGGGAGGATGCGGAGCCTCTTTGGGAATCCGCGGGCCTGTCCTATAATAGGGGGACCATGAGAGCCGCCTTCCTCACCGGCATCCGGACGATCGAGGTCCGCGAGACGCCGGCGCCGCGCATCGCCCGGGACGACGATGTCATCATCCGGAGCCGGGCCGTGGGCGTCTGCGGCAGCGATCTCCACTACTACCTTTTCGATTCCGTCGGCGCCGACAAAGTCACATACCCCTTCATCCCCGGGCACGAGTGCGCCGGGATCGTCGAGGAGGTCGGCCGGGCCGTCACCCGGGTCAAGCCCGGCGACGCGGTCGTCGTCGAGCCGGCCGTCTCGTGCGGCGCCTGCGACCAGTGCCGGACGGGGCGGCCCCACACCTGCCGCAAGCTTCTCTTCCTCGGCCACTACGGCGAGCTCACGGGCGGCATGGCCGAGCTCGTCCTAGCCCCGGAAAGGAACTGCGTCCCCCTGCCGGCGAAGATGAACGTCGTCCAGGGCGCTCTGGCCGAGCCGCTCTCGATCGCGGTCTACGCGGCCGGGCTGGCCGGGTCGGTGCGGGGGAAGTCCGCGGCCGTGCTCGGGACCGGGCCGATCGGGCTTTGCGTCGTCATGGCCCTCAAGGCCGAGGGCGCGGGCGCGGTCTTCGCGACGGAAAAAGCGGAAGCCCGGCTCAAGGCGGCGACGACCGCCGGGGCCGATTGGGCGGGGAACCCCGACCGAGAGGACGTCGTCGCCGGGATCCTGGCCCGCGAGTCGCTCGGCCTCGACCTCGTCTTCGAGTGCTGCGGCGAGCAGTCCGCTCTCGACCAGGCGATCGCCCTGCTCAAGCCCGGGGGGACGCTCGTCGTCGTCGGCATCCCGCTCAAGGCGCGGGTGACGTTCGAGAGCGGCAAGCTGCGGCGCCGGGAGATCCGCGTCCAGAGCGTCCGGAGGCAGAACAAGTGCCTGGAGAAGGCCGTCGGGATGATCCACGCGGGCCGGGTCAAGGTCGATTTCCTGGCGACGCATTCCTTCAAGCTTGAAGAGGCGCAGGAGGCTTACGAGACCGCCGCGGCCCGCCGCGACGGCGTCATCAAGGCCATCGTCAGGCCCTAAACGCCCGTCGCCGTCAACTAACTCCATATTCCCGCAGCCCGACCCCAAGATCCCCTTACCTTATGAGAAAAGCGCAGAGGATCAGGGCGTCTTTATTATGTGAGGAAGAATCCCTGAATTGGTTTATCGCATATATTGACATACCTGCGTAAGTGTGTAATTATGTATTTATGGAAAAGAGGCCTATGAAACGTGTCAACGTCATCCTCGAGACTGACCTTTACGACCGAGCCCGGATCATCGGATTCATCAGAAAAAAGAGTCTTTCTGAGATCGTCCGCGATGCTCTCCGGGATTGGCTGAGGACCCACGTCGATGAAAGAGCCGAACTTGTCCTTTCGGAGAAGGATGAGCGCGAGCTGCTCAGGATCCTGGCAGAAGACGATTTCGTCCCCTTGGAGCAAGTCAAGAAGTCGCTCGGCAAGAAGACCTGACCGGCGACTACTTCATCTTCTCGCGCATCTTGGCCTCGGCCTCGGGGCCCCAGTAGCCGCAGTCGAGCTCCAGGAAGACCGAAGTGTAGGGGACGGCCAGGGTCGTCTTGACCATGACGATCTTGAACGTCTTCCCCACCTCATCGAGCCGGGCGATGAGGTCTTCGTGGAGGACCGGCATCGCACCGCGGCCCTTGAGCGCCTCGTCCAGCCGCCGACGGCCGGCATCGGCCCCGGGAGCGAGCTCTTCGGGGACATAGGCCAGCTCTTTGTCGAGCCAGATCTTGGGGTGGATGTGCTTGGCCGCGTCGACCGCTTTGAGGACTTTCTCCAGGACGGCGAAGTGGTCCTCGCCGGTCGCGATGGTCTCGATGCCCGGGCTGATCTGGAGCGGGAAGGCCGAATCGGCGACCACGATCCAGTTGCGATGGCCCAGAGCCGGCAGATAGGCCGTCAGCTTGTCCAGCCACGCCGGAGCTTTCATCTCTTGCCCGTTCGACACGGCAGTTCCCTCCTCTCTCTCATCATCCTCGCGGTCGCACGCGGCGAAGGTGACGGCCAAGACGGCCAATCCGATAGTCAGGATCTTAACGCGCATGGATCGATCCTCCTCGATCATCGGCTTAGTTCGCTTTTAACGGATTCGCGACCACGTCCACGACCCGGCCGGCGCGCAGGGTCAACGTCCAGCCCGCGCACTTGATGGTGTGGTCCGCCTGGAAGTCCCGGGAATACGTCGTCCAGTCCCTCATGACCTTATCGCAGGAGTGGAGATTGACCCTCATCAAACGCGCCGACATGCCGATCCACGGCAGGCCTTGCAGGAACATCTTCTGACGATGCGGCGGCAGGTCCTCAAAATCGGGGCCCAGAAGCTCCTGGGAGGCGTAGACCGGTCCCAACAGCTTGAGAGGTTCTTGCGTTTCTTCCTTATGGATGATCCCCGCCACGGACCAGAGATTCCCGAGGGCGAGCCTCTCGACCTTCAGTTCCCAGTGGCCGTCCGGTTGCTTCCCCTCACTCCAGGCCAGGGCGCGTCCCACGACCCGCAATTGGCCGTCTTCCAAAGCATACAACCACCAAGGGCTGTCCGCGGCCAAGCGGCCCGCCCCTGCGTTCAGCGGCCTCTCTTCGTCCAGGGCGGACTTGGTCCAGGGCCTATCCGACGGGATCTTGCCGGGCCGGGCCGGGATCGAGGTCTTCAGGAGGATGGGCCAAAAGTCAAAAGAGAATTTCTTCCCCGAATCCCCTCCATACCGGTGGACATATCTTCTCGTAAAGGCCGGCCCCGTCTTGCCCAGCCGGGGATCGTTGTCGGCTGCGGTTGGGGAGATAGGCGGGTAAGTCTTGGGCGCCGGCCAGAGCTGCGCGTATTGCTCTTTCAGCTGAGTGTAAAGCGTGTCGATCTCTTTCCTCAGCCAGGGCCATTGGTTGAGCGAACCGGTAGTCAGGCTGCGGTCGCGGAGCTCTTCAAGGGCGAGAGCGGCCCGGCGGAGCCTCGTGTCATCCCTGGTCTTCATATGGATCTCGATGCCGGCCAGCAGGGCCAAGGCCCGAGGTGGATGAGTGAAGCGATGCGTCCTCCCTCTGATGTAGGCGATATAGTCGTCGATCATCGAGTCGCTGGAACCGCTCCAGAAGCTCTTGAAGGGCTGGATCCTAATGCAGCCGCAAACGGTTCCGCCCTCGTAAGTAATTTCGGCGACCTCAACGGGAGGAGCGCTGAGAACGGCCTCGCCCGCGTAGGTTCTCGCCACCGAATCGGCGCCCGAGAGGTAATAGAGTTGAGCGAGCCCCGCGGCGATCACCGTCGAGAATCCCTGGTGCGTGCTGGCCAGCGTGTCGGGTTTCCGGCCCTTCTCCGAAACGGCCTCCCAGACCTCGTTCAGCATGACCTGCATGTTCCCGCGGCTGCCCGGAGGCATATGCTGGAGGAAATGGGAGATGAGCGCGGCCAGCACCTGATGCTGCGGGGATTGCGTTTGACAGGTCAAGCGCGCGAGATAGTCGACGGTCCGAACGAAATGATCCGCCGCCTCGTCCGTCCGGCCGGCGACGGTTTCCGCGCCGCTGATGCACAGAAAGCTCGTCATTTGCTCGGGGGACTCGGGACTCGGCACGACGGCGAGATACTTGCGGCCGGCGGCCTCGATCCGCGCGAAATCGCGATCTTCCCAGGCCTTGGTGATCTCGGCCTCGAGCTGTTTCAGGTCCGCTTGGGCTCCCGGCCGACCCGAAGCCAAGCCGGCCAGAATGAGAGCAAAGATTCCGACGACGAACCTTCGGCGTCGGCCGCGGGATGTTCTCATTTCAGCCCCTCCCTGATCGTTTCGAACGTGACGGGGCCGGCCTTGGGCCCGCCGCGGAGAAACAATCGTCCGTCGCGGACTTCGAAGCCGCCGCCGGAAGCGGGAAAGATCTCGGGATTCAGGCGCCCGACGACGCCAGCCCGGAAATCGACCACGAAGAGATGGTCCTCCACCCCCGCATGATGAACAAATACTAGGTCACCCGAAAGAAGGACGCTCTTGATCGACGGCCACCTCAGTTTCGCCGGCCCGTCCGTGAGGACCTCGTCGTTGACGAAGAGCCAACAGGATCGGCCGCCCTCGCTGACGGCGATACCGTGCGCGGATTGGAAAACTGTGACGTCCCCGGCGGCCGGCACGGGCTCCAGGGTCGCATGGTTCTCCCCGTAATAAACCAGCCACGCCTGCCGGTGGGCGGAGTCGACCGCGGGGTTGTCCTCCTGATAGATCGGGTAGCCGCGGAGAAGCGTCTCGTCCGAGGTCACGACATAATACGATGTGGGGGGGGCGGGCTGCCCCTCCGTCCATCGCGGCTCGAAGCGTATCTTTTGGGAAAAAACCGGATTGCCCTCCGCTTCGGGCTCCTCGACCGGGTGGGAATAGGCATCGATGAGCCAGGCCAGAGAGTTCTCGATAGGCCCTTGCGGGATCCCGGGAAAAAGGGCCTCCTCCAACGCCGTTCTAAATCCCTTGTTCTCCGGCTTCATGAGATCGTCGTCAAAGGGGATGAGCCGCAGAAATCGGCCGTAGGAGCCCCAGCTGCTGTAGGCGAACGTCCTTCCCGTCCGGCCGTCCTTCAGAGTGACGAAATCCCCTCCGAATCCGCTCCCCCCGTCGACCATGGCCGTCAGCGTATCAAGAAAGCCGTCTCCGTCGAAGTCCCGCTTGATGATCTTCTCTTGACCGCCGGAAGGACCGTGGCCGGTGGTATCGCTAGCTGGCCCTGAGACGGACAGACCGGCGGCCAGGACGGATAAGGCGAGGACGGCCAAGAGGTTCCGGATCATGGCACGGATCGCTCCATGTGATCGGATGATACCCACGAATCCGGGGGGCGTCAAGGCACCATTCACGCGGTTGACTGCGCCCTTCGATATCGGTTAGAGTGAGGTTAAGGAGGGGAAATGAAGAGATCCGCCGTCGCGCTGTCCTTGGCTATCATCGGTCTCGTCGCGATGACCGGAGCATCAATCGGTCAAAAGACCGTCAACCCCGACACGCTTCTGCCCTTCATGGACAGCCAGGGGTCCTGGGGCTTCATGGACAAGAGCGGAAAGACCGTCATCCCGGCGAGCTTCTACGAAGCGAGGCCCTTTCGCGAGGGTTTCGCGCTTGTCCTGGACCAGGAAGGAGCCACGGGATACGTCGATGAGCGCGGGGCTTTCATTTGGACCGTTCCGAAGGATAGTCTTGATAAGGCCTTGGCGGACTATGGCCTGGCCGCTTTCGAGGAGGAGCTCGACACCCTACAAGGCGATCTCGGCGACTTCCATGAAGGCCTCGCTCGCGTTAAAGTGTATAGCGGCGCTTTCCAATGGCGATGCGGCTTCATCGACAGGACCGGGAAATTCGCCATCAAGCCGCAGTTCGGTAAAGCGCGAGATTTCTCAGAGGGCTTGGCGCCGGTGGAAATACCACCCCAGAGCGGCCGTTACGGATACATCCGAAAGGACGGGACCGTGGCCATCAAGCCCGAGTATGAGAACGCCTATCCTTTCAGTGAAGGCCTGGCCGTCGTCTATCATGAAGAATTCTATGGATTCATAGACAAGTCGGGAAAAACTGTCATTGATCTGAAGTTCGACCGGGTCGGGAGCTTTTCCGAAGGCTTGGCCGCGTTCGGCGTCCGCGACCCGGGGAAGAAAGCGACGGGCTTCTATGGCGGCAGCCTTGATAATCTGATATTTTCGGGCAAGTGGGGCTACATCGACAAGTCCGGGAACGTCGTTAGCGCCGCGCAATTCGACGGGGCCGGCGATTTCGCGGAAGGCCTGGCCGCCGTTAAGAAGGGAGCCCTATGGGGTTATATTGACCAGAAAGGGAAGCTCGTCATCGAGGCCCAATTCGACTCGGCCGACTCGTTCTCGGAAGGCCTGGCGGCCGTCAAAAAGGGCGGCAAATGGGGGTACGTCGATAAGATCGGGCGGATGGCGATAGGCTTCCAATATGACGACGCTTACGGCTTTTCCGACGGCCTGGCCCAGGTCTGGACCGGCGATAAGATGGGCTACATCTTCCCGACGGGCAAGTACTTCTGGGGCCCTTCCAAATAGCCGCCCGCTCAAGGCGTTCCGGGTCATTTGGGCTTGATCACGTGGATCGTTAATCTCACGCAGGAAATGTATCGGATATCCCGTTGCTTCATGCGGCTGTGGAACACCTCGTTATGCCAGTCTTCGACGCGCTCGAGGAGCACGGTCAGCCCGTCCTTCCGTGTCCATCTGGTCTCCTCGCCCGTTCCGTAATCGGCCTCACCGTATTTATTGTCTTTGCTGGACCTTCGCTTCCATCCGTCCTTCAGCATTCCACTGAGAATGTAGCGGAGGGCCGCGTACATGGGATCGAACCACTCGCCCCC
The DNA here is from genome assembly GCA_003524335.1 of Candidatus Aminicenantota bacterium. GTDB lineage: Bacteria > Acidobacteriota > Aminicenantia > Aminicenantales > UBA8522 > UBA8522. The sequence continues at coordinate 7,551 of DQHV01000202.1, forward strand.
GTGACCGACGCCGGCCCAAGAGCCGTTCTTGGGATATATCGAACAATCCATCTCAAAATCCGTCGAAGCGTCCCTGTCGGAGATCCTGCCTTCCCAGCCGTCGGGCAAGCGCACCTTCGTATGCCATGTGGGGACCCTCAGCCAAGGCAGCTGCATCCTCAGAGTTCTGAGAGTCTCGAAGTCCCGGTCAGCTGCAGGAATGACGACGGCAAAGAGCGTGTCGACCAACAGACGGATCTCCTCCTTGTCTTTCTCCCCCAATTGCGCCAGGGCGCTCCCCGGCAGGAAGACGGTCAGGGCAGCGAGCAATAGCGCTGAGGCCAAGGCTTTGATGTAACCGTGTTGTCTCATGTTTGCCTCCTCCGATCCGCGCGGATCCACATCCCAGGCCCCCGGCCGGCTTCCGATATAGCCCTAGAGCGGAACCTTGACCGGTTGGGCGATCAGGAACGTGTTGACGGTCCTGGCCTTCTTATAAGGGTAATAGGCGCGGGCCTCGCTCAGCTCGTAGCGCGTCGGGTCCATCCCGATGTTGCTGTGATAAACGACCCCCTTGTCGAAATCGACGACCTGCCAGAGGCCGTAGCTCAGATAGTGAGGCGAGAGAAGGGTCTCGTTCCTCTTCCCGGTCGCGACGTTGACGACGGCCAGCGCGCTGAAATCGTCCGCGGCGTCGCGGAAGACCAAGTGCGGGCGGTAGACGTAATCGGCCGTCTCCGCCTGGGCATAGGAGGCGATGATCGACTTGCGGAACATTTCCTGCCTCTCGATGGCCGTCTTGATCGACCGGGCGTTCAGGACCTGCCGGATCAAGAGCGCCACATCGACCACACTGAAGACGAAGGCGCTCATCGCCGGCAGCTTCGCTTCGTGCTGCGCGAATCCCTGCTTCACTGTCGCGACGGAGCTCCCCAGCATGTCGCCTCGGTTCCAATAGTAATTGGCCTGGGAGCGATACGTCAGCGACAGGTTCTGGTAACGGGCCACTTCCGCCGTGGCGAAGCTGGCCTGCTGTCTGAGCTGGCCCCCCGCAGGGTTCTGCGCCTCCTTCAGCGTTTCCTTGAGGTTCGGAGCGGCGTCATCGAGGCCGTTGAGGTGGAGTTCCCCGGCTCCAGGCGTCATGCCTTGCTTGTAGNNACCAGGGTCGAGAAGACCTGCCGCCCGTTCGAGGAGTCGACGGCGACGAGGGACGTCGGCGTCCCGAAATAGAGGAGCCCGCCGCTTTCGATGAGGTTGCTGACGTTCGGCTCGAATATCGCGTAGTCCCAAAGGAGCCGCCCGTCGTTACGGTTGACGGCCAGGAGCCGGTGAGCGCCCCCTCCATCGACGCCCCGAAGATACAGCCTGGAACCCAAAGGAAAGATGTTGGTGAAGCCGATATCGCCGGGCAGGCCCACCGTCCATTTGTCCTGTCCGGTGGAGGCGTCGAAGGCGCCGAGCTTTCCGCCGGAAGAGATGGCCCAGATCATGCCCTCCTCGATCAAGGGCGGCGGCGAACTCCCGTCAAAGACGATCTCGGGCCGGGCGAAGCCGGTTTTCCCGTCCTGGGGCGACAGCTTCTCGAGCCCGTTATAGAAGACGTACAGGGCCTCGCCGACGGATTGCGGCACCGGAAGGCCGGCGCCGCCGGC
>DQHV01000202.1:9244-9451 GCA_003524335.1 Candidatus Aminicenantota bacterium
GCCGGCCATGAAGGGGATGAACATGGCTTTCTCGCCTTTGAAGCCGGCCGTCCACTTCTCCCGGCCGTCAGCAGTATCGAGGGCCAGGAGGGTCGCCGTCTTGCCCGTGTCGACTCGGTACAGCAGGAGATCCTGCAGGCTGAGCAGACAGTCGTATTGGCCCTTATGCTTGTCCCGGGAGTAGCGCCACAGGACCTCCCCCTTGGC
>DQHV01000071.1 GCA_003524335.1 Candidatus Aminicenantota bacterium
GACGATCGCGGTCCGCATCAGGGCGCACCGGGGAAAGAGAAATGAGCCCGGCAGCAGTCGGCGCCTTCGGTGAGCCTCTGCTCGAACTCGAGCTCGCCGCCCCCGGCGAGGCCGGACAGGATGCCCTCGTCCAGGGCCGATATCAGGCGGCAGACCTCCGGCGAATATTGGCGGCTGAAGGAACAGCGCCGGATGACGATGTCGCCTTGGTCGTCGCCCCGGAGATCGATCTCCAGGCCCCGATAGAGGATCCTCGCGGCCGTCATGGCCTCTTGGCGCGTGGAGACGCCCAGCTCCCGGGCGATCTCACGACCCAGGTGCAGGGCCTCGTCGAAGAGGCGTTCGCGGATCGTCGTCAGTCCCTCGGGCCGGCCTAAAGCCCGTTCGGCAACTTCTTGCGAGAACTCGGCGTACCGGCGGCGCGTGCCCTCTAGGGAAAGACCCTCGACGGAAGGCGGGGCCGCGTCGAACGCTCGCGCCGTCAGCCGCAGGAGCTCCTCGAGTTTTCGCTTGCGAAGACCGGCCGGCAGATAAAGCCGGGCGAGACAGAGACGCAGATTCACCGGCGGCCCCTCAATCCCCGTCTCTCCCCGCCCCCGCCCGCAATCTGAGATACATCGCCAGCACGATGATCCCCAGCCCTCCGTCGACGATCCCGTTCACGAGATAGATCAGCCANNCGCCAGGCCAGAACGGTCACGACGTACATATAGGCCACCGCGAGGACGCCGAAGAACGATCGGTCGGCCGGCCCCTCGACCATGCCGAGGCGGCGGGAGAGCGCGTTGAAGAACGAGAGCGTCTCCCGCGGCAGGACGAGAAACACCCCGCCGACCAGGGCGAAGACCACGGCCAGGCCGAGGCTGAAGGCTTTGGTGAATGCGCGGGACCGTTCGTTCATGTCGGCGCTCCTTGAGGAATCTTAGTGCTTGAAGAAATCGGCCGGTGAGCCGAACTTCACGTGTTCGAGCAACTCGAGGGAGGCGTCGCGCGGAAGGGGGATCAGGCCCTGGGAACGGGCTTGAAACAGCTTATAGTTCTTATTGATGAAACAGGAGCCCGCCGAAGGGAAGCGGGCCATCATGTCGCGGACGATCTCCGTGAGTGGCCTCTCGCGGACGTTGCCCAGGGTCATGGGCGTGAAGACGCACGGACTGACCTCGCCGAAGGCATCGACGTAGACCATCCTGTGGCCGGCGTTGCACCCGAAATGCTCCCGGCCCTCGAAATGGCCGAGATAATTGACGGTCATTCCCTTCCGCTTGTTGTAGAGGTCCTGGAGGCGGACGAGACAGAGCCGGTCCTCCTCGCTGATGACGTTGTCGTCGTTCCAGAACGCCTGGACCGAGGGCTTGACCTCGCTCAGCCAGGCTTCATGGACGCCCAGGCCTTCGAGGAAGGCCAGGAATTCCTCGGTCTGGCCTTGCCGGATCATGTCTCTCGAGAGGACCGCCGAGACGCCGACGTGAAGTCCGTCCACGTTCCTGAAGGTCTCGATGGCCCGCAGGGCCGTGGCGAAGGCGCCCGGGAACCCTCTGTTCGCGTCGTGAACCTCCTCCCTCCAATGGTCCAGGCTCACGGAAACGGAGAAAAGCCCCGCGCTCTTCAGGTCGCCGGCCAGCCCCGGGGTCAGCGTGCATCCCGTCGTGAAGAGCTTGACGGCGCAGGCCTCCGCCGCCTCCTCCGTGATGCGGACGATGTCTTTGTTCAGGAGCGGCTCTCCCCCCGTCCAGCCCATCCAGAAAACCCCCATGGCTTTCAAGTCCCTGACCACCGCCAGGATCTCCTCCGTGCTCATGGGCGCGCCCTTCCGTTCCCTGTTGTAGCAATAGACGCATCGCTGAGGGCATGCGTTGGTCAGTCCGACCTGGGCATGCGAAGGATGGTCCCGTCTCTCGATGAGCTGCTCCCGGATGAGCCTCGAATAAGCGCGGCTGTTGAGGGGAGGGAGATGAGAATGCAGGATAATGTTCGGCCCCACCTTCTGGGCCCTGAACTTGCGCATGTACTTCAGGAAGAAAAGGCTCAATGCGGGGCGGACCTTGAGCAGGTGGGGATTCCGGCGGAGGACCTTCAAGATGGGCCAACGGACCGCGTGGACTGATCGACGTTTATCCGACATGTCCCATCTATGTAACTCCATCAGTCCGGAATTTTCAAGCCCCCGCCCTTCCGCACAATTTTGTTGAATCGACGGGGCGTTTGTTGCGGTCCAGGTTCGGAAGGGAAAAGACCGCCTGCTATTCCATAAACTCCTTAGGGGCGGTCAAGAGCGGGTGGATTTCGCTTCGCACGCTGTCCGCAGAGCCGCCTGCGCCGCTCGATACGGTCAAGAATGACATCGGCGGCACGGGAAGCCCCGTCAAAGGGCACCCGAGGATAGCTGACGGGCGTTCCGATGTGCCGGACGATCTGCGCAGCGAGGATTTCGGGCGTCATCCCGGACAGGTCCATCCTGACGCCGGCTCCGTGGCGCGCCAGCCGGCCGGCGATCGTGACCTCCTGTTCGACCTGGGATTTCACGGGGAAAAAGAGAAAGGGAACGCGCAGGGCCGTGAGCTCAAGCGTCGTCGTGCCGCCCCCCTGGGTCACGACGAGGTCCGAGGCCGCGAGGTGGCGATACAAATCCGGTACCATCCCCCGTCGCTCAACTCCCACCGGAGCCTCGATGACGGCAGGGTCGATGCGCGGGCCGCTGACCAGAACAAGCCGGAGACCCGGAACCCGGGCCGCGGCCAACGGGTAAGCGCGGCCGCAGAGCTCGAGCAGTTCGCGGCCGACTGCCGTACCCCCGACGGTACAGACTACAAGGGGACTCAGGCCATAGCCGAGATCGGCCTTGAGGGCGGGCTTAGGCGGAAGGGACGCCGGGTCAAAGGTCAAGATGTAGCCGAGAAAGATAACGTGGCCCCCCACGCTGCGGCGCCTGTTCGGGAGGAAGGCGCCAAAACGGCGAGCCTGGATATCCGCGGGCTCTCCGATGAAGAGCGCCGCGTTTTCGCCCCTCCCCGTAACGCGTCTCTCCCGAGACCAGATGAAGTTCAGCCCCCAGGCCCCCAGCCTCTCGAAGAGCTTCCTCGTAGACGCATCCATGCCCCAGAAATCGTACATCATGACGAATGGAATACTGGGGAACGGCCGGATGCCCAGGACGTTGGTCACGATAATCTCATAGGTTTCGTCGCCAATGAGGAGGTCAAAGGCTCCCCGCTCGCAGGCTCGGCTGATGACTCCCGCGTTGTGGACCCATTTGCCTAGGGCTCGGTAAACATAGCCCGTGAGGTTGAGCCGACCTTTGACTCCCATGGCATCGGCCGTGTCCGTCTCGCAACGATAATCCCGGCATTCAGGTACAAGCGTCTCGCCGGCGCCGTCGAGCGTTTCGGCCGTGGGGGACGCCGCGAGCCAACCTATCTCGATCCCAGGCGCCTTCCGGCGAAGCTCGCGGGCAATGGCCAAGTCGCGCGTCGCATGGCCGAGTCCGAGCGACCCGCTCACGAAAAGCACCCTGGAACCGGCCATCGGGGCCTCCTCTCTCCACATCAGGAGATTTCGGAAATCCTGAGAGCCCTTGTTGGAAACATTTATCCACACAGACTCGCGGGTGTCAAGCCGGCTTAGCCGAGAAAACGTCATCTGCAATGATAAGAAACCCAAGAGCTTGGGGAGCGGGGCACGCCGATTTATCCCGGGGGCGCCGCCCCCCTTGGCCTCCCCGATGACGGTGGCCGTCCGATTGACTATGGTCTCTCCGCCATATAAATTACGCTGAGTGCTGTCTCTTGATGACACGAAGGACGTGCGGATGTATTGGAAGGAGATATGAACATGGATATCACCCCCGATCAAACGGTGGACGCGAGCGATCTGGCCTGCCCTATGCCCGTCATCAAGACCAAGCAAGCCCTCGACGAAATGAAGGTCGGGGAGGTTCTTAAAATGATCTCGACCGACCCCGGTTCCGTCAGCGATATCAAGGCCTGGACCGCCAAGACCGGTCATGAGCTGATCAGCCGCGAAGAATACGGCGATCGGTACGTTTTTTATATCCGGAAAACGAAGTGAGACGTCTTCCCGACAACATGATGAACCAAGATCGATGGGAGAAGAACGATGCCTGAAGAACCCGCCAAGAGGCTAGCGATCATCGCCCTGCACGGGACCATGGACATGGCCTACCCGCCCTTGATTCTGGCCACCACGGCTGCCGCCATGGACATGGAAGTGGCCATCTTTTTCACTTTTTACGGGCTGGAGCTCCTGAAAAAGGGAAAGA
>DQHV01000164.1 GCA_003524335.1 Candidatus Aminicenantota bacterium
CATCGGCTCGGCCGGACCGACCACGAGCTACCGGATGGATTCTTACGCTCCGACCCTCCACGGCCTCGGCCTCAAGGGATCAATCGGCAAGGGACAGCGGTCGAAAGAGGTCAAGGAAGCACTGAAGAAGAACAAGGCGGTCTACTTGGCCTCGTCGGGAGGGACGGGAGCGCTCGNNAGCCGGAGGAGCTTGAAAAATTCTTTCCCGCGAAAAAGATATAAAGGATGGGTCCTGTCACGGCGCGTCCCCGTAGGCCTGTTCGGAGATGCTTGCCTGCCCCGAGGCCCCTCTTATTTAGTTAAGAGGGGAAGGGGAGATAAATAGTTTACGAAAAGAGTCTTGAGAGCATCTCCGATGGCTGCGGGCGGGCGGGGACTGGCACCGTGCCACCCGCTCCAAGAGCCGTTTGTATCCGATCTTAATAAAGAGCTCAAGGTGTCGGAGGCATGTACACATGAAAATCCATGAATACCAGGCAAAGCAGATTCTGAGTCAGTATGGAGTGGCGATCCCCCGAGGCGAAGTCGCGGAGACGGCCGCCAAGGGTAAAGAGATCGCCCTGAAGCTCGGCGGGCCGGTTGTCCTCAAGGCCCAGATCCACGCCGGCGGGCGCGGGAAGGGCGGCGGCATCAAAGTCGCCAAGTCCCCCGAAGAAGCGCATGCTCTGGCCGAGAAGATGATCGGGATGACGCTGGTCACGCACCAGACCGGGCCCCAGGGAAAGCTCGTCAAGCGGCTGCTCGTCGAGGAAGCCCTGGGTGTTGCCAAGGAGCTCTACCTCGGAATCGTCATCGACCGGGCCAGGGAATGCCCGGTGGTGATGGCCTCGACCGAAGGCGGGATGGAGATCGAGAAGGTAGCGGCCGAGCATCCCGAGCTCATCTTCAAGGAATGGATCGACCCGGCCGTGGGTCTGGCCGGATTCCAGGCCCGCAAGCTCGCCTTCAAGCTCGGACTGAGCGGCGAGACCTTCAAGCAGGCGATCAGATTCCTCTTGAGTTTGTACAAGGCCTTCCAGTCGAGTGATGCCTCGCTGGCGGAGATCAACCCGCTCGTTGTCACCACCCCGGGGAACGTCATGGCCCTCGACGCCAAAATGAACTTCGACGACAACGCCGTGCCCCGGCACCCGGACATCCAGTCACTGCGGGACCTGGACGAGGAAGAGCCGCTCGAAGTTGAAGCCTCCAAGTACAACCTCAATTACATCAAGCTCGACGGCAATGTCGGCTGCATGGTCAACGGCGCAGGCCTGGCCATGGCGACCATGGACATCATCAAGTATTCGGGCGGCATGCCGGCCAACTTTCTCGATGTGGGCGGCGGAGTCACCGAGGAAGCCGTCACCAACGCCTTCAAGATCCTGGTCGCGGACAAAGATGTCAAGGCGGCTCTGGTCAACATTTTTGGAGGAATCGTCCGCTGCGATATGATCGCCAGCGGAATTGTCAAGGCGGCCAAGGAGCTCGGCACCAAGATCCCGATCGTCGTCAGGCTGGAAGGGACCAATGTCGAACTGGGCAAGCAGATCCTCAGGGAGTCGGGCCTGGCTTTCACCCCGGCCGCGAGCATGAAGGAAGCGGCCGAGAAGGTCGTCGCCTTGGCCAAGTGACGGATAGAACAAGGAGAAGACCATGAGCATCCTGATCGATAAGAAGACGCGGGTCGTCGTCCTGGGGATCACGGGCGGCGAGGGGACATTCCACGCCCAGCGCATGATCGAGTACGGGACCAAGGTCGTGGCCGGGATGACGCCGGGCAAGGGGGGCCAGACCCACCTCGACGTTCCGGTTTATAACACCGTAGCTGAGGCCGTGGAGAAGGAAGGGGCCAACGCAGCGGCCATCTTCGTGCCGCCTTTCGCTGCTGCCGATGCCATCATGGAGTCGGCGGACGCCGGTGTCGAGGTCGTCGTCTGCATCACCGAAGGCATCCCGACTTTTGACATGATCAAGGCCAAGGCCTACCTCAAGTCCAAGCCGGTGTCACTCATCGGCCCGAATACGCCGGGGGTCATATCGCCCGGGAAATGCAAGATCGGCATCATGCCCGGACACATCCACACGCCGGGGACGGTGGGGATCATCAGCCGCTCGGGAACACTCACCTACGAGGCCGTGCAGCAGGTCGGGAAAGCCGGGCTCGGCCAGTCCACGGCCATCGGCATCGGCGGGGACCCGATCGTCGGGATGAAATACATCGACCTCCTGAAGCTCTTCAAGAAGGACAAGGGAACCGAGGCCGTCATCCTGATCGGCGAGATCGGCGGCACGGCCGAAGAGCAGGCGGCGGCGTTCATCCGCGAGCACCTCACGAAGCCGGTGGCCGCGTTCATCGCCGGCAAGACCGCCCCGCCGGGCAAGCGCATGGGCCACGCNNGCGATCATCGCCGGCGGCAAGGGAACGGCCAAGGAAAAGATGGAGGCGCTCGAGGCGGCGGGGGTGTTTGTCGCCAAGAGCCCGGCGGAGATCGGGCTCAAGGTCAAGGAAGCCTTGAAGAGAGGCTGACGAATTCCAAAGCTTAAGGTTGATTTCCACACCCACACGAGCGACGACCCTAAAGACTATATCGACTTCAGCGCGGAGCAGCTCATCAGCCGGGCAGCGGAGCGCGGTCTCGACGCCCTGGCCATCACCAACCATGATGTCATTACCTTCAACCGGGAGCTCGAGGGATACGCCGACGAGCGGGGCCTCCTTCTCCTCCCCGGTGTCGAGCTGACGCTCTCCGACAAGCACGTCGTCGTCGTCAACCCGGACTTCAGGGAGGCCGAGAGTTACCGGTCGCTCGACGACCTGGCCGGGATCAGAAACGACAGGAACCTCGTCATTGCCCCTCATCCCTTCTATCCCGGGTCCCGGTGCCTCAGGTCGAGCTTGGAGCCGCACATCGATTCTTTTGACGCCGTCGAGTTCTCGTTCTTCTACAGCCGGCTCATCAACCCGAACAAGAAGGCCGTCCAGGCCGCCGGTCATCACGGCAAACCGCTGGTCGGCTCTTCCGACTGTCACAACATCTGGCAGGTCGGGTATACTTATTCAGTCGTCGAGGCCGAGAAGACGATCCCCTCCATCATCGCGGCGGTAAAAGAGGGCCGGGTCGAAGTCGCCACCACACCCCTCTCCATGCGGGCGATGTTCAGGGTAGGAGTCAATTGGGTGCTGGGCGACAAACTGAAAGTCCACTTGAGAATATAAGAGAGGATCTTGTGACACGCAACGAATTCAAGAGAATTCGTGTTCATGTCATTGAATTTTCCGGTCACCCGAATTTTCGTTAATAAAAGGAGGCCAGATGAGAGCCAATCAGAAAATCGGCTTAGCGACAGTCTTGTCTATGGCTGTGATTCTCGGGATGGCGGCCGCGGCACAACAGCCCCAGCAGACCCGGCCGGCTCAGCCGCCCCAATACCAGCAGCAGCCCTCGCCCATCGCCCTCGAGAAGATCGCCGCCAATATCTATCAAGTCAAGGGCGGAAGCGGAGCCAATTGCGGTGTCATCATCGGCGAAAAAGAGGTCATGGTCATCGACGCCAAGATGAGCGAGGAATCGGCCAAGCAGATGCTCGCCGAGATCGCCAAGCTCTCCCCTGTTCCGGTCCGAGTCCTCGCCTTCACCCATAGCGACGGCGACCATGTCAACGGCATCGCCGGCTTCCCGGCGGACATCAAGATTCTCGCCCAGGAGGAGACAAAGCGCTACATGGATGAGGCCTTTACGGACGAGAAGCAGAGGGCTTATCTTCCCCTGATCAAGACCTTCGCCTCAGGGGGCCCTGAATACGATTTAGGGGGCCGGAAAGTCCAGCTTATCCACTTTGGCCCCGCCCACACGAGCGGCGACGCCGTCATCTTCTGCCCCCAGGAGAAGGTCGCCTTTCTTGGCGACCTCTTCTTCGCCGGCCGGGACCCGCTGGTCCATCGTCACAAGAATGGGAATTCATTCGGACTGGTCAAAGTGCTCAACTCCGTGCTTCAGCTCGACGCCGAGGTCTTCCTCAGCGGCCATGCCGAGAAAGCCGCCCGGGCGGACATCAAAGCCTTGATCAAGTCGATCGAGGACAAGCAGGCCCAGATCGAGGCCATGATCGCCGAGGGCAAATCTCTGGACGAGATCAAGAAGTTCTACAAGGTCGAAGACAGGCCGGCGTCACCGGGACGGCCCCAATTTCTGAGCCTGGCCGAGGTGATCTACCTGGAGTTCATGGAAAAGCAAATAAAACTAAAGCCCAAAAAAACGTAGCTATGACTGAGGGATGGTACTCTGGGGGACATCCCCAGTGAAGACAAAGTAATCGTAAACGAGCCGGGCGATCTCGGCGATGATCTTCTCCACGTCTTCCGTCTCATCCTCGAAGCCCTTGGTGAAGACAGTGATAGCCATATGCCCGAGCCCGTCGGGAAGAGTGATGATCCCCGTGTCGTTGACCGTGCCGGCGATCGTCCCCGTCTTGTGGGCGACGGGAGCCCCCGGCGGCAGCTTTCCTTTGATCCGCCCCTCCCCTGTCTGGCACTGGAGCATGATCGAGAGGATGAGGTCGCAGCTCTCCGGATCGAGGATTTCCTTCTTATAGACCTTTTCCAAGACCCGGTTCATGGCCGCGGGGGTACTCTGGTCCCTCGGGTCCAGGATGAACTTCTGTCTGGACTCGCGGTTGGCCTCGGGAGTTCGCCCGGGCATCTTCCTGGCTTCGGCTTCGATTTGCTCGAGGGTCAATCCTTTGTATTTCTGATAGTCCACGCCCATCCAGTCCATGATCAACTCTTGGCACGACCTGTTGACCGAGATGCCCTCGACCCCGTACTGCCTGAGACGCTTATTGACGTTCTCCGGGCCTGCTTTGGCCAGAAGGATGTCGGCGGCCGAATTATCACTGATCATCATCATCAGGTTGGCCAGGTTTCGGACGGTGAGTTTGATTCCCGGCGCGGTCAGGCTGGAAAGCATCCCGCTTCCTAGGTGTTGTTCGGTCTTCTGGACGCTGACCTCGTCTTCGAGAGATAACTTCCCCTCTTTGACCTGGGCCATGATCTCGACCAGCACGGGCAACTTGAAGGTGCTGGCCATGGGAAACCGGCTTCCGGCGTTGATCTCCAGACTCTGCCCGGACTCGAGATGCCGGAGCGCAACACCCACCTCGCCCTCGGCCCTCTTGATGACGTCCTCGACACGTCTTCGCAGACGGTCGATGCGGCCGCTGGCCGGGGCCGCGATTTGGGGAGCCGTCTTCGTCATGTCGCTCGGGGCTATCTTATCTCCTTCCTTCATCTCCGCCGGCTTGAACTCGAACTTGATCGTCAACTCCCTGGCCTCCCCGTCCCGGAGAAGCCGGAACTTCGCTTCCTCGTCCCAAGGGACGCCGGCCAGATATGTCCGCATTTCATTGATATCGGAGAAGTTGCGGCCATCGACGGACAGGATGACATCTCCTTTTTCGATGTCGGCGCCAGACGCCACACCGTCGATCGGCTTCCTCTCGACGACAATATTATCGAGCCCGTTCACGTTCTTGAGGGCAAGGGCGACCGCCGGATAGGCCGGCCGCTCCTGTTCGGGAACCCCCCGGACGAAGTCGGCGAAGCTCCCGGAAACGCCCAGGCTGCGTTCATCGGCCGCCACCTCGACGGCCAATACAGTCCGGGAGGGCATCCGGTTTCTCTCGGATACCCGCCGATTGATGCCCAGGTTATAAAGGAGATGTCCGGAGCCAGCCAGGACGATCATCTTTCGTCCTTCCCGTTCGCCGCCCCTGATGGCATTGGCCGCCATGACTTCATCCCAGGCCGACTGCGCCCGATAAAGGCCCTCGAACATCTTCTCCAGACCTTCCCCCTTCATGGCGTGGGGGATCTCGCTCGACTCGAAGATCGTCCGGATGAGAGTCCGGTGGTCTTGATCGGAGAGGTCGGGCCGGGGAACCAGGGCTTTTTCCTCGTCGGAGAGGCCTTCCCAGCCTTTCATCCTTATCTTGGTGATGACATCCCGGGGCGCGTTGAGGCCGAAGACCGGGATCCTGTTATCCCTGGCAAAATCAAAGATCTTCTCATAGTAGCCGTAATTCATGCTCCAGTTGACATACCATCTCACTTCCCGGATGAGGTCGTCCTTGGAGAGAATCCCCTGGCTCCACTTGTCCAGCGCGGGCTGGGTTTCGGCAGGCAACATCTCCAGGCCTACGGCGATATTCGGGTCTTGGGCGAACAGGCCCTGGATGACTTTGAGCTGGATGTCGTGCATCGCCGTGTTGTCGTGGCTTTCCCCGACATAGACGAACCGGCTGTCCTTCATCTCCTTGATCATTCTCTCAAAGGACACGGGCTTGCCGGCCCGGGCCGAGACGATCCCCCCCGAGGTGACTTGGATGACCTTGTTTTTAAGTTTGGCATCACCGATCGCCAGACGGAGTGTCTTGTCTTCTCCCTCCGCTTTTTCCTGGCTCAGCAAAAGAGATGCAAAGATGGCCAACGCCGCCAGCAAGAGCAAAACCGATTTTTTCCAGGACATTATGATGCCTCCTACATGTGATCGAGCCTGTATCATAGCTCCCGGCTTCGCTTCCCGTCAAACAATCATCTTCCTTGACAGCCAAAGGATGAGTCCTTAGAATTCGAGGGAAATGAAAGAGGGCGAGGATCAGGCCAAAAAAACGGTCCGCGTCTTTGCCGCCGCCTCCTTCCTCAATGACTTGGGCTCGGACATCATCTATCCGGTCTGGCCGCTGTTCGTAACCGAAATTCTCGGGGCCAACATGGCCGTGCTCGGTTTCCTTGACGGCCTGGGCGAAGCCCTCGTATCTCTCTCCCAGGCCGCTTCCGGATACGTCTCCGACCGGATCAAGCGCCGCAAGATCTTCATCTGGACAGGGTATCTGTGCGGCTCGCTCTCGCGGGCCGGTTATGCCCTCTCCGGCCTCTGGCCGCAGCTCATCCCCTTCCGCATCCTCGACCGGGCCGGCAAGATCCGGAGCGCCCCGCGCGATGCCCTGATCGCCGACATCTCGACCGACGGCAATCGCGGCCGGCACTTCGGGCTGCTCCGGGCCATGGACAACTTCGGCGCGGTCACGGGCATCCTCATCTCCATCGTCCTCTTCAACGTCCTCGGCTACCGGCTCCTCTTCGCCCTGGCCGCCATCCCCTCGGTCATCGGCGTGACCCTCATCCTCAAGAACATCAAGGAAGCCAAATCGCCGGGCGTCAGGGCCTTCAAGGGCCTCTCGTTCAAGGACATCGACCGCAACCTCGCTCTCTATATCGTCCTCAACGGCGTCTTCGCCCTGGGGGCTTTCACTTACTCGTTCCTGCTCATCAACGCGAAGTCGGCCGGGTTCAAGGCGGGATTCATCCCCGTTCTCTACTTGGTCTTTTCGGCCTCGGCCGCCGTGCTCTCCTACCCCTTCGGGCGGCTCTCCGACAGGATCGGCCGCAAGCCCGTCATGTTCATCGCCTACGGGGCCTGGGCGGCCGTTTGCGCGGGCGTCATCGTCAGCCGGACCCTGCCCGCCGTGGCCTCGCTCTTCGTCCTCTTCGGCGTCCACAAGGCCGCCCTCGAGCCCGTTCAGAAGACCATCGTCGCCGAGCTCGCTCCGCAGCCTTTCCGGGCCTCGGTCTTGGGAGGATTCCAGATGGTCATTGGCCTGGCCGCTTTCCCGGCGTCGCTCCTGGCCGGCTTCCTCTGGGACAAGGCGGGCAGACAGGTGCCTTTCTACGTGTCGCTGGGATTGACGGCCATCGCCGCCTTTCTCCTTCTCTTCGTCAAGGAGAAGGGGAAGCCGGCGGCCTAGCGACGGCTCAGTCTTCCTCTTCCGGCTTGACCCGGCCTTCCTTGACGGCCTCGGCGATGATCTTCTGTTGGATGTGCGAGGGCGCTTCCTCGTAGTGGGAGAACTCCATGAGGAAGGAGCCGCGGCCGCCGGTGATCGAGGTCAGGGTCGGCTCGAAATCGAGCATCTCCGACATCGGCACCTGGGCCTTGAGGACGCGCATCGTCCCCTTCTGTTCCATGCCCTGGACCTTGCCGCGCCGGCCGTTGAGGTTGCCCATGATGTCGCCCATGTAGGCCTCGGGCGTATAGATCTCGACGTTCATGACCGGCTCGAGGAGCGTCGGCTTGGCTTCGCGGATGCCCGTCTTGTAGGCCTTGCTGGCCGCGATCTTGAAGGCGATATCGGACGAATCGACGTCGTGGTAGGACCCGTCATAGAGGATGGCCTTGAAGTCGACCGTCGGGTAGCCGGCGAGGACCCCCTTCTTGCGGGCCTCCTGGATGCCCTTCTCGACAGAGGGGATGAAGTTGCGCGGGATGGCGCCGCCGAAGA
>DQHV01000197.1 GCA_003524335.1 Candidatus Aminicenantota bacterium
CATGCGGACAATCCTATTTCGGTGTCCATTTCCGACTAAATTAGAGGGATAGTACCATGGCAAAAATCATGCTTCTGGATTTTGAGGAAAGCGACTATCGACGGCTCCTGGACAAGAAGTTCGATGTGGAACTCAGGGAGACAAACTGGAAGTCGGGCCGGGTTGAGAGCCTTCTGCCTCCTCAGGACTGCCGGGTCGTCCTCTACCAGGCCAACCTGAACAACTACGGAACGGGACTCCATGCCGGGGACGCGGCCCATTTTGAAAAAATCGTCGACGAGGGGGGCGTGGTCGTCTGTTTCGTCGGCAACTGCCAGGAGTACCATCTCACCAACGTGATCGGCGAAATCCCCCACCTCAAGTTCGAGGAGAACAAGCTCCCGGACAAGATCTACGAGATCAAGGACCCTCCTTATGAGGCCATCTTCAACCAGTTTCGACCTTTTATCTCCCATGCCTATGAGCTCTTCCCGTCCCCGAATAACCTCGGTAAGACCATCAACCTCCGGGAATGGGATCCGCCGGCCGAGCTAGAGCTTCAAGTCTTGGCCGAAAGCTTCAGGAACTACCCGATCTCCGTGCTGCTGCGCAAAGGCCAGGGTTTCTACCTCCTGCTTCCCTGGTTCGGGGAAAAGAACGTCGAGGTGGCTGAGCTCGTCCTTCCCCAGATCATGCCGGCCACAGCGGTCCAGCCTCCGTCCGAGGAAGGGGTGAGATGGCTGGACTCTTACGATTATGTCTTCCCGGGACTCCTGGATGTCTACAAGGAGATGGAACAGGAGAACGAAAAGCACCGCCAGACGATGGTCCGGCTGGAAGGACGGATCGAGGAACTCAAGTCGAGCGAGCAGGAGCAGTTCAACAAGCTGCTGACCGCCGAAGGCAAAGACCTTCAGGAGGCCGTGGTCAAAGCGCTCAAGTACCTCAACTGGCTGAACGTCGTCGATGTCAACGATTACTGGAAGCGGGTCATCCGGGTTAAGGAAGAAGACATCTGGCTCCTGGACGAGGATGAGAAGTCGATCGAACGGCTCATCCGGGACGCCCCGGTCACCATGGTCACGGTCAAAGCCGGGAAGGCGGGCGCGGCGGACGAGGATTGCCTGAACCTGCAGAGGTACAAGGGGAGACGCATGCAGGAGTTCAACAACACCAAGCTCAAGGCCGTCCTCGTCGGCAACTACTTCAGCCAGATCGAGGCCAAGCTCAGAGAGGTGCCTTTCAGCGAGAACCAGGTCAACGAAGCCGCCAAGGACGGGAACGGGCTGCTGACGACCTACGAACTGTTCAAGGCCATCAAGGCCGAGAAGGAAAAAAAGACGACCAAAGAGGCCATCCGGGAGCAGTTCAACGCCAAGGTCGGGCTGATCGCCTTCAAATATTGAGTCGGCTTCGCGGTCGTTTCCCCAGCAGCATGGCATCCCCAAAAATCACCCCCCAAAAACTGGCCGATGAGGGCCTCAGGCGGCTGGGGGCGCTGGCCGACCCAATGAGAGCCGAGGGCGCCCAGAGATATTTCAAAGAGAAAGTGCTGTTCCTGGGCATAGCTGCGCCCGAGATGAGGGAGCTTGCTCGGGAGTTTTTTCAGGAAATCAAGGCGGAATGGGGAGTTGACGAGGCGACGGAGTATTGCGCTCTCCTGTTGGCCAATCCATATCACGAGGTCAAGGCCTTGGGCATCCTCACCTTTGAAAAATTCCGGAAGGATTTCCCGAAATCAGCCTTTGCGACGATCAAAGATTGGCTGCTGGCTGACTACTGCAACAGCTGGGCGCTTGTCGATGTTCTCTGCCCGACTTCAGTTGGCGCGCTGCTTGAAAAATATCCGGACCTGCTCAAGGAGATAACGGGTTGGACAAGATCTCCAAACAGGTGGGTCAGGCGGGCGTCGATCGTGTCCTTCATCAAGCTGGCCAAGAAAACCCAGTTTCTTGACGCGATCTACGATATCGTCCGGTCGCACTTCGCCGATCGCGACGATCTTATCCAGAAAGCCTCGGGCTGGCTGCTCAGGGAGGCGGGGAAGGCGGACATGGCAAGGCTGGAGAAATTTCTCCGTCGGCACGGTCCGGATATTCCGCGTACGACCCTGCGCTATGCCATCGAGCGCTTCCCGGAGCCGAGGAGAAAGGCCCTCCTCCTGGCCACAAAAAGGACCTAACCTTCCCTTCAGCCGATAACGGATTCTGCTTTTTTCCTTTTCCGGCGCTCTTCAAAGAGGGAATAGATGACCGGCACCACAACGAGCGTAATCAAGGTCGAACTCATCAATCCGCCCACAACGGTCCTGGCCAGCGGCGCCTGAGCTTCTCCGCCTTCTTGGAGCCCCAGGGCGAGCGGAAGGGTGGCCATGACGGCCGTGAAGGCCGTCATCAGGATCGGACGAAGCCGTCGCCGTCCCGCCTCCTCGATGGCCTGCCGTAACTCCATCTTGTCCCTCCGCCGGAGCAGGTTGGTGTAGTCGACGAGGATGATGGCGTTGTTGACGACGATGCCTCCCAGCATGATGCAGCCGATATAAGATTGGACGTTAAAGGTCGTTTTGGTCAGAAAGAGCGTCAGAATGACACCGATCGCGGCCAGGGGAACAGAGAACATGACGATGAACGGATCACGGAGCGATTCGTAGAGCATGGCCATGATCATGTAGACCAGCATCAGCGCGAGGATGATACTCAACAGGAGTTCACGGAAAGCCTTCCGCTGTTCCTCGTAGTCTCCAGTGAAAGCGATGCTGAAATTCCTAGGAAGGGGAACGGAGCGAAGGCCTGTCCGGATATCATCCAGGACAGACCCCAGGTCCCGCCCGGACATCTCACCCGATATCGTCACCACTCGGTCTCTGTCTCTCCGCTCGATCCGCACCGGGCCCCGCCGCGGCCGGGCATCTATGACATTCCGCAGGCTGATCGGGTCTCCGTCCGCATTGGTCAAGGTCAAGTCGAGGATGTCATCGACGTCCATGCGTTCCGAGTCCTTGACCTTGACGAGAATTCGGAATTCCCGGCCAGCTTCCCGGAAGAGGCTGGCTTGAGTGCCCATCAGCACTGTCTGGATGGTCCGTCCAACCTGGGTTACCGACAGCTTCATGTCCGCGGCGGCCTGCCGGTCGATGACCAGCAGCTCCTCGGGATTTCCGATCTCCCGGCTGACCCGGATGTCNNTTCTACCTGGACTCTCTCCTGCCCTCCGCCTCCGCGCATGCCGAACATCATCTGGCCTCCCGCCGCCCGCGTTCTGATGATGACTCCGGGTATGTTGGCCAGCTTCTGCCGGAGGTCGGAGGCGATTTCCTCGCTGGACCTCGGTCGCTTGGACCTGGGCCGAAGCTTGAGGGTAAAATTCCCTGTGTTGGCGCCGCTCCGCCAGCCCCCACCCCCGAGGCTTTCTTCGATGATCACCTGCTCCGGGACCTCCCGCCTGATGATATCCGCGATCACCCGGAATTTCTCGTCCATGATGTTGAGTCTTGTCCCGACTTCCATCTCGACCGAAACCCGGACCTCTCCCTCGTCTGTCACCGGCATGAATTCACTGCCCACCAAGCCGATCAAAGCGATGCTCCCCGCCAGGAGCAAGGCGGTGATCCCGAGGACCATGGCCCGGTGGTTCAGGGAGTAATGGAGAAGCCTTGTGTAGCTGCCTTCCAGCCGCCGGAAAGGCTGGGAGAAGGCGCGGATGATCCTGTCTTTCGGTCGGCTCGGACGGGGATCGGCCGGTCGAGCCAGGTTGAGGAAGCGGCTGGCCAGCATCGGTATCAACGTCAGGGCGACCAGTAGACCGCAGATGTTGGCAAAG
>DQHV01000053.1 GCA_003524335.1 Candidatus Aminicenantota bacterium
AGGTTCGCGGGGACGGGCTCGGTGGGGATAGAGGCGTTGAGCCGCGGCGCCGAAACGGCGACTTTTATCGAAGAATTCTACCCCGCCATCAAAACCATCAAGCTTAACCTGGCCAGGTGCGAAGCCGAGGACCGGAGCCGGGTCATCCACAAGGAATTCAACCGCGCCGTCATCCAGCTGGCCAAAGAAAAAGCATCCTTTGACATCATTTTCCTCGACCCTCCCTACCGCCTCCTCGACGAGCGAAACCCCCTCAAAGTCATAAAAAAGCGGGGGATCCTCAAGAAAAAGGGGATCATCATCCTCCGCCACTTTTTTAAAACCGTCCCCGACCAGACTTTTTTCAAAGTCTTCAGGACCGTGACCATCGGCGACGACACCCTCTCATTCTTCCGCTGAGATCACGGCGCCTTCTCCCTCCTCTTAAATTTCCCCCCGTGCTTCCTTAAGCGTACTTCTCTGCCTTGCGGGACCGAATTTAGGGGACACTAACCAGAATTCCAGTGAAATTCGAATTCCCGAGAATTCTGGATAGTGTCCCCCAAATTCTCCCTTGGACTTGACAATGGAAAATGAAACAAGTAGACTAGTTTCAGGAGGCACAAAATGTCTACCACGACCGTAAGGATTCCTGATAACATGAGGGACAGTCTCAAAATCATTGCTAGTGTTGAGAAAAGGAACATTAAGGATATTCTTTCGGAGCTTATAGAAGAATATTTGGAAAGACATAAGGAGACTCTCGAGATTCTGTCTCGACAAGGAAAAAAGGCTCATCGAAGCGGACGCAAATTACCTAGATGAAAAAAGATCCGCTCGTCAGGGAGATAGACATTCTCTCTGACCTGCTCGAGGAGAAAGCAAGCTCGCTTTTCCTCGGCCGGTTTTCGATGACCGAAGTCCGGGCCGTCCTGGGCAAAAAGAACTTCTACCGCGAGGCCAAGGATCGCGACCTCTTGCCCCTGGCCTTCGACCTCGACTCCTCCGNNCAGCATCCCGGCCTCGGCCTGCGCAAGAAGGTCGTAGATATCTTTGTCTATCTCGCCCGTTTGCTTCGCAAGGACGGCCTGCTGGCCTTCCCCGCGTATTTTCACAACGCCGTCCTTTTTTCCCGCTTTTTTTATTTCCTCAACCCGGAGAAACTGGCCGAGGTCCTGGCCATCGAGAAAGCCTTCCCCAAAATCCCGTTCAAGCACATGGCCTGGATTGTCTACCTCAACTGCCTGCGACAGGAGGACGGCCGGGCTTATGAATGGAGGGCCGAGGAGCAGGTTTATCCCATCCAGGGGGAGCTCAAGGATTACTTTGACTCCAAGAAATACAAGCGGCTGGTTAAGCAGAACCAGAAGGAGCGCAGTTTCACGATCGATTGGGAGGGTTACGAGAGAAAGCTGGACGAGCTGATTAAAATTAAGCGGACGGACAAGAAATAGCGCCCTCACCCCGACCCTCTCCCATCGTAGGGAGAGGGGGACAAAATTTGGGGACGCGATCCCGAATTAAGAAATTCGGGTCATGTCCCCCGATTTTGAACTCACCGGAAAATCTGGTATAATGATGGGGCTGTTGAGGAGATTACCCCTATGAAAAAAGGTATCCATCCTGAATATGTGGAGAGCCGGGTTGTCTGCGCCTGCGGAAACACCTTCCTCACCCGCTCCACCAAGAAGGAGATCCGCGTCGAGATCTGTTCCCAGTGCCATCCCTTCTTCACGGGCAAGCAGAAGCTCATGGACAGCGCCGGCCGCATCGAGAAGTTCAAGAAGAAATTCGGCGACGCCAAAGACATCAAGGCCGCCAAGGACATCCGGGCCGCAAGGGACGTCAAGAGCCTGGCCAAGAAGAAAAAATCGTCGCGATGATCCAGGAACTCCTGGCGATAGAAGACAAGTACCGCCAGCTGACCGAAGCCCTTTCCGACCCCGCGATCGCCGCCAATCCCCAGAAGATCCGCGACCTGGCCAAGGAACGGGCCGAGCTCGAGCCCGTCTACCGCAAATTCGAGGAGTGGAAGCGGGTCCGCAAGGACCGCGACGGCGCCCGCCACCTCGTCGACGATCCCCGGACCGAGCCCGACCTCAGGCACATGGCCATGGGCGAGGCCGAGGAGCTCGAGACGCGGGAACAGGCCCTCGCCGCCGAGCTCCGGACGATGCTCATCCCCAAGGACCCCAACGACGAGAAGGACGTCATCCTCGAGATCCGGGCCGGCGCGGGCGGGGACGAGGCCTCGCTCTTCGCCCAGGACCTCTTCCGGATGTACTCCCGGTTCGCCGAGAAAAAAGGCTGGAAGCTCGAGGTCGTCGACACGAGCCTCTCGCCGATCGGCGGCCTCAAGGAGGCGATCGCCGAGATCCGCGGCCAGGGGGCCTACTCGCTCCTCAAATACGAGAGCGGCGTCCACCGCGTCCAGCGCGTTCCCAAGACCGAGGCGTCCGGCCGCATCCACACGTCGACGGCGACCGTGGCCGTGCTGCCCGAGGCCGAGGAGATCGACCTCAAGATCGACCCCAAGGACATCAAGATCGAGGCCTTCGGCTCGTCGGGGCCCGGCGGGCAGAACGTCAACCGCAACTACACCGCCATCCGCGTCACCCACAAGCCCTCGGGGCTCGTCGTCTCCTGCCAGGACGAGAAGTCCCAGCACCGGAACAAGGAGAAGGCCATGCGGGTCCTGCGCTCGCGGCTCATGGACATCGCCACGCGGGAACGCCAGGCCAAGATCGCCCAGGACCGGCGCACCCAGGTCGGAACGGGGGAGAGGAGCGAGAAGATCCGGACCTACAACTTCCCCCAGTCCCGGGTGACCGATCACCGCATCAACCTGACGATCCACAACCTTCAGGGTGTGCTCGACGGCAACATGCGGGAGATCGTCGAGAAACTCGTCCTTCATTTTCAGGCGCAGGCGATCGAGTATCAGGCTTCCCTCGCCTAGGAGGTCGGTCTTCTTTGAGCACTGTCCATGAGCTCCTGCAGGAGGGAAGGAGCCTTCTCCACGGTGTTCCGGCCCCCGCCATCGAAGCCAAGGTCTTCCTTTTGCAGGCTGCCGGCCTAAGCGAAGTCGAATTCCTGGCCTCACCCCAACGGATCATCCGGGCAAAGGACGAGCAAAGATACCGGCGGCTCCTGGAGAGACGGCTCACGGGAGTCCCCCTAGCTTATGTCATCGGGAGGAAGGAATTCTGGTCGATGTTATTCCGGGTCAAGCCCGGAGTCCTCATCCCCCGGCCGGAGACCGAGCTCCTCGTTGAAAAAACGCTGGAACTGGCCGGCGGCAGAAAAGTGACCATCGTCGATATCGGAACGGGAAGCGGGAACATCGCCCTGGCCCTGGCCAAAGAACTGCCGGCGGCCCGGATCGTGGCGACCGATGTTTCCGCCAGAGCCCTCCGCATCGCGGGGCTCAATGCTCAGGATCACGGGTTGGAAAATGTGGCCTTCGTCCGGGGGAGCCTTTTTTCCGCCCTCGGCGGCTTGGGCCTGGAGGGGAGCTGCGACTTTATCGTCTGCAATCCCCCCTATGTCTCCGCCGCCGATTGGGATTCGATGTCTTGCGAGGTCAGGGACCACGAGCCGCGCCGCGCCTTCCTGGGGGGGAGGACAGGCCTTGATTTCATCCGGCGTCTGATAAAGGGCTCGCCGGCCTTTCTCAAGCCCCATGCCCACCTTCTCTTCGAGGTCGGATATGGCCAGGCCGCAGCAGCGGTCTCCCTGCTGGGTCCGGGTTGGACAGATGTGAAGTCGTCGGCCGACCTGAGGGGGATTCCCCGCGTCCTCACAGCCCGAATTAGCGAGCGCCCATAATGTTAACGACTATTCCGGCGGCTTGCTGAAAAATTCTGAAAAAGTCTCTATCGCCGGCATGATTTTNNGCGTCGGCCAGGGCGAACATCCGGGCTTCGAGCGGGATCGCCTCCTTCTTCAGCCCTTTGGGGTATCCCGTCCCGTCGTATCTCTCGTGGTGGTAGAGGATCACATGGCCCACTTCTTTGACTAATTTGATCTCTTTGATCAGGCCGTACCCCAGGACGGGGTGGAGCTTGATCTTCTGCCATTCGGCCGCCGACAGGCGGCTGGGTTTTTTCAGGATCGCGTCCGGGATGGCGATCTTCCCGATGTCGTGGAGCAGGGC
>DQHV01000249.1 GCA_003524335.1 Candidatus Aminicenantota bacterium
CGCTCGCCCCCGACAAGCCCAACGCCTTTGTGGGGCTCGCCGACGCGCTCACGGGCAAGGGGGATTTCGCCCAGGCGGTCGAGCCGCTGAAGAAGGGCATCGCGCTGAATCCCAAGAATCCTTGGACCTACAACCGGCTCGGCAATGTCTTCCAAAGCCTCGGCAATTACCCGGAGGCCGTCGCGAATTACCGGACGGCCGCCGAGCTTGCCCCCGACGAATCCGTCCCGATCCGGTCCCTGATGAACACTTGGGCCCGCATGGGGGAGCTGGATGAGGCCATCGCCGCGGCCGATAAGCTCCTCGGAAAGATGGAATCCAAAGACAGTGTCGAGGTGCTCGGGCTCCGGAGCTTCCTCTGCCGGGAAAATGGCCTGGCCGACGAGGCGGCGAGCAACGCCGAGAAGGCCGGGTCGATCGAACCCGGACATGACTGGTCACTGTTCTCCTCGGGTGTCGTTGCGCTCGACCGGGGGAGCTATGACGAGGCCGTCAAGCAACTCTCCTCGATCAAGGACCAGGACTTCACTCTGGCTCGCGTCCTCGCGGCCATCGCTTACGCCAAAAGAGGGGATGTGACGGAGGCCGAAAGAATCTTCGCTCTGATCGGGGGACCCACGCTTTCGTCCACAAATTTCCTCTTCGTCAAGAACGCCAGGATCCTCGCTGATCTTCTCAAGCCCGCCGTTCAGGGATACTTGGAGAAGGCCAAGTCCCTGGAAGCTGGGGGCGATCCCCGCGGCGCCTTCGGGGAATTCACCCTCGCCCTGCAGATCGCCGATGAAGCCGGATCGAAGGAGATCATGTCCCGGGCGGCGGCCCTGCTCAAGGCCCATCCCGAGCTCGCCGAGCTTCCAGAGGAGGCCCGCAAGTACTCCCTGCGGGGCGAAGTCCTGGTCAAGGAAAAGGACCTCGAAGGGGCCCTCGGCGAATACACGCCCGCCCTGCGCGTCGCGCCGTTCTGTCCCGCTCTCCGTTACAGCGCGGCCTTGCTCGCCGCAGACCTCGGCAAGTTCAGCCAAGCCATCACGCACATGAACGCGTTTCTCGAGCTCTCCCCAGGTGTCCCGACTGCCCGGGAGGCCAAGGACTTGATCTACAAGTGGGAGTTCATGATCGAACGGGGCGCGGACAAGAAGTAGTCCGGGGCACAATTCAGACGCGCCGAGTTTGACTTCCCGCCAATCCCTCTGTTAATCTGAGGCGCGTTTGGGAAGCCGCTTAACAAAATACTGAACTCTGAAGCGAGAAGCCGGTCCATGAAAGAAGGAGGTGCGTTATGAAAAGAGCGCTCGTTCTTTTCCTGCTGCTTGCGACCGTTGTGTCAATCCAGGCCGCTCAGATCAAGGTCTTCCTCGGTCCGATGATTTCCAGCTACACAGGCCGCTGGCCGTCCGAGATCTTCCCCGATCCCATGGGCCGTCCGAGCGGCTTGAATCCCTTCATCAATGGCCGGACGGGAACCCTGGAGGGATTCGGGATCGAACTCCCGATCAGCAAGCGGTTCAGCTTGGAGATCGATGGACTCTATTTCACGATGGGCAGCACGTTCACGGAGCCAACGCTCATCTTTACGTTCCTGAGAGAGATCTATGACATCGAGAGTCTGAACGTCCCGATCCTGGTCAAGTTCAGGCCGCACGAAGGTCTCTTCCCCTATCTTCTGGCCGGCGTCGATCTCGGCTTCGTCCTCTACCATGCGCGCACAAGCCTCATCCTGCCGGAGGCCGACGTCATCTATCGAGAGATCGCCAGGGAGGACCTGATGTTGGCGACGCAGAAGTTCGATATAGAACCCGTTCTCGGGATAGGCCTCGAGATCACCGTCCTCAAGCAGTCCATTTTCGCCGAGGTCCGATACCGCCTTGGCCTGATGAACATGGTTCAAGGCTTCCCCGGCAGCGCGGCCGCGCGGATCCGCAGCCTGTGCTTCCTCGTGGGCTATCAGATGTGATCAGAAGTAAGGGCCTGTTCCGGAGAAGGTGATGCGAAAGCCGTCGCGAAGGATCCGTCTCCGCCTCATCCTGGCGAATTTGGCCGTCGTCCTCTGCGTGGGCTCTTCGGCGCTGGCCTGGAAAGAACACATGCACAAGGGCCAGTTGACCCCTATGGCGCTGGACCTGGTCAAACTCCTTCATTCCGGATCGTATCCCGGCGAGATCTGGGAGACCTTTCGAGCCTTCATCGAGCAAGGCGCCTGGGACGAGGATTTCCCCTGCCGTTTCTCGGGCGTGAGGGCGAACAATCACTATTATCACGCGATCACCGGAAGGGGGCTGACGGACGCCCCCTGGCTCGGCCTCCGGGATCCGGACGTGGACGCCCTGACCTGGGCCCTCAGCAACGCGAAGCTCACTGCGGCCGAGGAGTTCAGCGGAGGCGCTGATTGGGCCTTCGGGAACTGGGGCTGGACGCCCGCGGACGTGGACCTCGGCGACATGAGCTGGAAGAAAGCCGTCGAGCGCTATGGCTATACGGAAGACGCGAAAAAACTCGCCTACTATACCCTAGGCTTCCTTTGCCACCTTCTCCAGGACATGGGAGTTCCCGAGCACGTCCACGACGACCCCCACGGCGCCTCCGGATATACGGGCTTTGAGCTCTGGGTTTGGCGGAACTGGGACCGGCTGAAGCCTCCGTTCCTGGACGATCTGAAGCCCCGGAAATTCGATACCCTCGAGGCCTTCTTCAAGAACCTCGCTCGGCTGGGCTACAGCACCGACCGTTTTAAGGGGGGAGAGCTGGTCCGGGGTTCGGCCGACTTGGCTAGCTCCGACTTGGGGAAGATGTTCAGGGTCCGCTACGACAAGACGTGGAAAGAGTGGGTCCTGCGCAACCCCCAACGAAAGCGCATCCTCGGCCTGACGTCTCCGGGCGGAGGCACCAACTTCCTGAATTGGGCGTTCAAATGGAATCAGAACGCTTATCTGAGAAGCCCCATCTGGACGAAAGGGCATGACCAGGGCGAATGGTGGCCGACCTCCGTCGAAATACCCGGCTCGAAGCTCAATGACGAGGAAGGCTACTATTATCTCGAGCTTTCCGGAGACCTGCCCGGAGAACCGTTCAATGCCGCGGCCGATCCCGGAAGGAGCCTCTATCCGGCGGCCTTCTTGCCTTCGCCGCTGCCGGAGGTGGCCGAGCAATGCCAGACCTGGAGGGCTCCGTCCGCCGAAGGCTTACATCTTTACTCTCTCATCGGCAGCCGGATCCTTCCCGCGGTCGTGGAGCATACGGCCGGGCTCATCGAGCACTTTTTTGATATCGTCAACCATCCTCCTTTCGTGCGGAGCCTCGAGATCTCCCAACCCGGCGGGCCCAAGTACACGTTTACCTGGGAGGACAAAAAGGACCCCCCGCCGCCCTCGCGAACGATCTCCGATATCAGCCGGCGAATCCTGACCGTTGAGCTCGAAAGCCCGACAGGCGGATGGACCGAGGCTGTGGGGCTCGGACCCGGGAAGGCGTTGATCAGCATCGTTTTCAGCGAACCCGTTCGGTCTGTGGACGTGAAGGTGGGCGGCGCGACCGTTTTCGGGTTCCTCGACGAGAGCGAGACCGTTTGGACCGCCGAGATGGCGATCGAGCCGGCCGGACCTCCGGAGGAGACCCGGGAGGTCGCGATCTCCGCGGAAGACAAGAACAATCATTTCGGGAACGAGGGGGGGACGTTGGACGG
>DQHV01000302.1 GCA_003524335.1 Candidatus Aminicenantota bacterium
GTTCAAAAAACTGAACCTGCCGCTGGATATGATCTGTCCCAGTCACGGAGTGATTTGGCGTGATCATCCATTGCAGATCGTAGCGAAGTACCTGGAATGGTCAAAGGATTACAGCGAAAACCAAATCACGATCATCTACGATTCCATGTGGAACGGGACCGGGAGGATGGCCGAGGCGCTTGCTTCGGGAATAAGGTCAGCGGATGACAAAGTGGCCGTCAAGCTCTTCAACATCTCTCGTTCGGACAAGAACGACGTCGTCACAGAAGTATTCAAGTCCAAGGCGATTCTGGTTGGCTCGCCCACGATAAACAGAGGCATCCTATCGGCGGTGGCCGGATTTCTGGAGCAGATCAGAGGGTTGAAATTTAGTGGGAAACAAGCCGCCGCTTTCGGAGCCTACGGCTGGAGTGGAGAATCTGTCCAGTTGATCAATGAGGGCCTGCAAAAGGCGGGATTCGAGCTGCTCAACAGCGGCCTCAAGTCACTCTGGAACCCCGATGACAAGGCTGTGGATGAGTGCGTCGGGTTTGGTAAAGGAATTGCCGTTCAGAGCGCCCAAAGTGGACGGGAGACGCAGAATTCCGGCGCACGGACATTCCCCTGAGCCCGGAGAAACTGCCATCCGTTAATGAGCAGGCCGGGTGAGTCGGGAAAGCTGAGGATAGGGTCAGCCGCCTTCGGCTAGCTTTTAGCTTTGGCTTCACCGCGGACAACTCGGAATCCGGCCCCCCTTTATAGATTCCGGTTTTTCAGGTAGTGTAGTCTCTCGGTGAGAACAGTGAACAAAATCCAGCCAGCGCCGGCAGCCTTTTTCCTCTGGTTGACGACGTTGGCCCTTGCCCCTCTGCCCGCCCCCCCTCAGGAAAAAAAGCAGGAACTGGAGCATCAGATATCGGTCAGCGCGATTTCTATCGCCGTCATCGTCCAGGGCAAGGACGGGAGGTATATCAGCGACCTCACTCAGGATGATTTCACGGTTTATGATAACGAGGCCAAGCAGACCATCACCTATTTCAAGAACGACTTTGGGGCCCCCGTCAGCCTGACCGTCCTTCTGGATGTCAGCGGGAGCATGGGTCTTCAGGATAAATTGAGGGAGAGCAAGGAAGCTCTCCGCTATCTCCTGACTGTGCTCCTTCGCCCTCAGGACGAAACCTCTCTTCTGATTTTCGCCGACGGAGAAGTGGAAGTGGCCGCCAAGTTTTCGACAGACAAGAGCGGCTTCCTCGCCAAGCTGGACAGGACGGAAGCCTACGGCCAGACCGCTCTCAACGATGCGGTCGCCGTGTCGCCGGAGTTTGCCAACCGGGGGAAGAACGAGAAAAGAGCGATCCTTCTCATCACCGACGGGATCGAAAATGATAGCCAGGCGACCGTTGATCAAGCGTTGGAGATTGCCCGGCGGGTGGACGTGCCCATCTTCACCATCGGCTATAAGGTTCCCTTGAGTGAAGAATTCCTCAGAAAATACAAACGAACCTCGGCCCTCACTTCAGCCGGGATCGTCAGTTCCCTGGAGAGGTTCTCCCAGGCAACGGGAGGGAAGGTGTTTATCGCCGCCCGGTCGGAGGAGCTCACTGCCGCCCTCCGCGAGGTCAAGAGAGAGCTTGGCCATCAGTACATCATCGGCTACACGTCCTACAAAAACGTGAAAAACGAGTACCGGAAGATCCGGGTTGAGACTGCCAACAAGAAATACAGAGTGAGGACGCGGGAAGGATACTAGGATCGCCGCATGGCCGGGGCTTGTTTTCCTCGGAATTTAGTGCTTAAATAGTCCCTAAGGATTGGATTGAGAGGTTTTAATATTGTTGCCCACAGGAGGGATAAGACAATGAAAAACAACCGGATCGTCTTTTTAGTCGGGTTCCTGGCCGTAATCGGCCTGCTTCTCGTCCCAGGCTGTGCCACCAAAAAATACGTGCGCCAGGAGGCGGCCGCTATCGACCAGAAGGTCGAGGGGATCGAAACCGCCATCGAGGAGAACCAGAAGCGGATCAAGGAGCACGACGAGCGGCTGGCGACACTCGGTTCGCTCATCACCGAGCAGCAGGACCAGATCAAGGGCGTGGACGGCAAGATCGAAGACGTGAAGAAGGCCACCCAGGGCAAGCTCCTCTTCAAGGAGACCCTGAAGAACGACCAGGCGAAGTTCAAGTTTGACAGCTCCGAGCTCGGCCCCGAGGCTAAGGCGGCGCTGGACGTGTTCGTCCAGAAGCTCGTCCAGGAAAACAGAGGTGTTTACCTCGAAATCCAAGGGCATACGGACAGCACCGGCGAGGAAAGCTATAACCTGCTTCTGGGGAAGAAACGGGCGGAGGCGGTGATGGAATACTTCTATAAGCAGTACCACATCCCTCTCCACAGGATGCAGGTGTTCAGCTTCGGCAGCTCGGCGCCGGTCTCCGATAACAAGACCAAGGACGGACGGGCCCAGAACAGGCGGGTGGAAATACTCGTCTATGAATAGGGCTTAAGCCGCTCCTTCTGAATTGGTCCTAAAATCAGCAAGAATTTCTGCGGACTTCCATCTCTGCACGTCAGAAAACATTTGAAGGAGGCACCGGTATGAAATCAATAAAGACGGCCTTCAGGATTTCTGTCTGGACTCTTGTCCTTGGCTTCATAGCGCTGCCCTCTGCGGGCCTGGACTGGCCGGTCCTCAAGACTTATGATCGGGACCACATCGAACGCATCGCCCTGCCCCTGGGGGGGATCGGGACGGGGACGGTCAGCCTGGGCGGGAGGGGAAACCTTCTCGACTGGGAGATCATGAACCGTCCGGCCAAAGGCTATATCCCTTATACGGGCCAGCAGCTGGGTCCCTTCTTCGCCCTCAACTTGAAAGGAGCGGACGGAAAGTCTTGGACCCGGGCTCTCGAGGGGCCGCTACCTTTCTTTGTCTATGAACAGAGCCACGGCAGCACGGCTATGAACCATGGCCTGCCCCGCTTTCGGGACTGCTCATTCGCCGCCGCTTATCCCTTAGGACAAGTGTTTCTTTGGGATCCTGATATGCCTGTGGAGGTCCGCCTCCAGGCCTTCAACCCGCTCATCCCCGGCGAACCGGACGCGAGCGGGATCCCGGTCGCCGTCCTCCGCTATGTGATAAAAAATAAAACCGGCCAGGGGCTCAAGGCGTCTGTCTGCGGGACGGTGCCGAACTTCATCGGTTCCGACGGCTCTAACCTTTCCCGCGACTGGAAGGGTGATCCTGTGGTCGCCGGCACCAACAAAAACCGGAATGAATTCCGGGACGGCCCGGTCGTGAGCGGCATCTTGATGTCTTCAGCCGGAGTCGACCCGACAGCCGAAGCCTGGGGGACGATCGCCCTGAGCGTTCCTTCCGGACAGCCGCTGAGCTGCCGGACCGCCTGGTCGGAAGAGGGCTGGGGGACATCGCTTCTCGACTTCTGGGACGACTTCAGCCTGGACGGCCGGCTTGAAGACCGTCCTCTCAAGTCCGCCGATATGCCTCTGGCCTCGCTCGCCGTCGAAATCGACATTCCGCCCCAGGGAACTCGCTCGGTCACCTTTCTCTTGACCTGGCATTTTCCCAACCGCGTAACCTGGACGCAGAAGAAGACCGAGGACGACCTGATCGGGAATTTCTACACAACCCGCTACTCCGACGCCTGGGACGCGGCTGAGAAGACGGCGACCCGCCTTGAGGAACTGGAAAAAAAGACGATCGAATTCGTCACGGCCTTTGGCCAGAGCACGCTGCCTCCGGAAGTCAAGGAAGCGGCCCTCTTCAACCTCAGCACGCTTCGGACCCAAACCTGCTTCCAAACCCCCGACGGCCGGTTTTTCGGGTTCGAAGGGACGAGCAACAGCAGCGGCTGCTGCTGGGGTTCCTGCACTCATGTCTGGAACTACGAGCAGGCGACCGCCTTCCTCTTCGGGAGCCTGGCCCGCTCTATGAGGGAGGTCGAGTTCAATCTGGCTACGAGCCCCGAGGGACTGATGAGCTTTCGGGTCGGCCTCCCGCTCTCCCGGGCCTGCGACCTGAACCGGGCCGCGGCCGACGGTCAGATGGGCTGCATCATGAAGATGTACCGCGACTGGCAGCTGTCCGGTGACGACTCCCTCCTCCGCCCCCTCTGGCCAAACGTCAAGAAGGCGCTCGAGTTCTGCTGGATCCCCGGCGGCTGGGACGGCGACCGCGACGGAGTCATGGAGGGATGCCAGCACAACACGATGGACGTCGAGTACTTCGGGCCGAACCCCCAGATGGGGATCTGGTACCTGGGCGCCCTGCGGGCAGCGGAGGAGATGGCGCGCTATCTGGGGGACAAGAAGTTCGCGGCGTTCTGCGCGAAGCTCTTCCAGAATGGAAGCGCTTGGCTGGATACGCACCTTTTCAACGGCGAGTACTATGAGCACGAGATCCGGCCGCCTAAGGATCTGAAGGAGATCGCTCCGGGCCTGGTCATCGGCATGGGGTCCAAGGATCTTTCGAACCCGGACTACCAGCTTGGGAAGGGCTGCCTCGTCGACCAGCTCGCCGGCCAGTACATGGCCCATGTCTGCGGTCTGGGGTATCTCGTCGACCCGGGCCATGTCCGGACAACCCTCCAGAGCATCCTGAAATACAACCGGCAAAGGGGATTCTACGACCACTTCAATTGCCTCCGTTCATTCGTTCTCGGCGATGAGACGGCGCTTCTCATGGCCTCGTATCCTAAGGGCAGGCCCACGAATCCCTTTCCTTATTTCACCGAGGTGATGACCGGGTTCGAGTACACGGCGGCGGTGGGCATGCTCTATGAGGGCGATGTCGCTCAGGGGTTGGAGTGCATCCGCGACATCCGGGGGCGCTACGACGGCCGGAAACGAAGCCCGTTCGACGAGGCCGAATGCGGCCATCATTATGCCCGGGCCATGGCCAGCTGGGCTGCGGTCCTGGCCTTGTCTGGCTTTCGCTTCTCGGGTGTGGAGAAGTCGATGACCTTCGCCGCCAACGAGGGCACTTATTTTTGGTCGAACGGGTGGGCCTGGGGGACTTGCACCATCAAACCGGAGGGCCAGAAGCTCCGGGCCGAACTTCGTGTCCTCCATGGTGAGCTGGAGCTCAAGACTTTCAGGTTGGATCAAAGAGGAGTGAAGAAGTTCAAGGGCGGCCTTCTCCTAAAAACCGGAGAAAAGACAGATGTTCTGATCTAGAGTCCCGGAATCGGGCCGAGAAAATACGCCTCAGGGGCTATTTCGATCGTCTGCGGGGGTAATAGGTGGAACTCAACCGCCAGGAATTTCGATCGAACACGCTGCCATTAATAACAAATTCATCCAAACGGGGAAGATAAGTGCTTTGCCAGTGCTCGTGCTGCCATTCATGGAAATAAAACCTTCGCTCTCGGACCTCATCCGGGTCCACTTCGAAAACCGATCGACCGTCGAATTTTTCATTGAGGTTGAAAAAATAGCCAATGGTTGCAGGGATATCGGTCAGCGAGACCTGGGCTCTCGACGTCTGCAAATTTCCTTTGCTCTGAGGAGGCTTGATGGCCATTAGAGCGAGGGCAGACCCGGCGATTTCAGAAAGTTTTCTTTCATTAATTGATTCCTCTTTGTCACCGGGACTATCGCCGTTCGTCATTTTGATTTCTTGGCCATGACCATGGTCGGCCTGGAGAATAATCAGCGACGAATCATAAATCCCTTTCTTTTTCAGCTCGTCTAGAAACCTTATAAAATTATCGAGACAACACTTGGCTTGAACCCTCGTGTTTTCCGCCGTCGCGGGCATATTTTCGGCATATTCACAATCTTTGTTCACGACAATCGGGAAATGAGTCGTCATCAAATGGAAGTACTTGTAAACAGGAATATTCCTTTTGACCGATAGGTGTTCAATCAGATCGTCCAAAAAGGCTTGATGAGAGAAATATCGGATGTTGAGTCTTTTATTTTTCGTGCTGAATAGACGCTGAAACAGCCATCGTTCATCGTGATGTATGAATTTCTTCAAAAAATGAGGAGCGTGGCGGAACAATACGAGATCGATCATCAGGGTCGATTCAGATTTCAAATTCTCCTCTTTCCCTCCGCCATAAGGAATGACAATTCGGCAATAATTCGAATACCGAGCTCCCTTGCGAAAGAGCCCATCGCAGACAAGGTCTGTTTCATAGCCGCTATCATAGAGCACGTTGAAAATCGTCTTCCCCCGGTTGACATCATTGACAAATCGGCGCATCGGCACATGATTTTTGTAGATTCTTCCACTCAAGAAAGCCGGCACTGCCATATAGGTCGTGGGGAAAGACCCCATGGCTTCTCGGAAGAAGGTAAACCCCTGTAAGGAGGTGGAGTAACGGTCGAAATCTTCAGCCATGATCTCTTCAAAAATGTCCGATTGAAACCCATCCAGAATGAATTGGATGATATTCTGCTGTGATGAGAATTCGAAAATTTCTTCGGGCGGCAGCGCAGACAGAGCCGATTTCTCCTGAGGGGTCCATATTCCTGGCTGTTGGAGACTGGTGAAAAACAGAGAAACGAGAACGACGCCAGTCAGTGCGATACTGGCGACGGTTGATATCTTATGGACGTTCCTGAAAAACAAGCAAGCCAAGATAAGGAGCCCCACCCATAAAGTTCCATCGGCCCATCCACGCCACGCATTTTTTGACCAGTCAATGGCCTGACCATTCAACAGTCCATATTTCCAGACAAGAAAATTTCCTTGCAGCCAGACCAGCACTCCAATCATAAAGACTATGGAGATATAGAGCTGATGGGTTTTGCCGGATAGCAGCAGGCCGATGAGGCTCAATACCAACAAAAGGAGGAGAGCAGGCCAGAGAAAAGAGCCCAGGATGGACGGCAGAGAGGCGGCAAATTCATCGGTATTTCCCTGATAGATTATGTATGGTCCAAACACAAAAATATTGAAGACAAAAAAGAAAGACGGGCCCAACGATGTCACAACCTTCTTCATTTTGGTCTAGCGACTCCTCCTCTTCCTCCCGGCTTTTTCCAAGACCGCATGCCCGCACCGGTCGCTTTCGATTCAGTCATGTTTGGGGGCAGCTGCGGTTTTTCATCAAATAAAGGGTTCTTTCCGTCCCCTTGATCGGAGCGACCTTCACGATCAGGAACGACCGGCTGAATTGCTCTTCAAAATCGGACTGTGTGTAATGGTCGAAGATATCCTCCCGCGTAGCCAGAAGTCTTTGCACCTGCGAATCGGTTTTAGGGACGAATTCGATGACCAGCCAGCGGCAGATCCGTCTCAAGAATTCGGCAATCTTAGGAAAAGGCAGGTTGTTGCTGATCGCCAGATGGTGGAGGAGAGCCAGGGCCAGGGCCGCATCTACGGGCCCGCGCTCCGAAAGGGATTTCCTCTCCCGGTTCTCCCAACCGATGGCCGGAGTGGGGTTTGTCAGGTCCATGACCAGGGGGAGAAGATGTTTCTCGTTCTTGTCCAGACACTCGCGGTAGTTCAGTTCGACCGCGATAAGATCCACGTCGAAGGCGACCGTGTTGATCCCTCTCCGGCTGGCCAGCCGGCTGAAAACTCCGGTGTTGGCGCCCAGATCCCAGACGGTATCCGGCTTCATGATGTCCAGGAATTCTTCGACGGTTTTCTTCTTCCCTTCAAACGCTTCCGGAGTGTAGTTTGTTTCCTGATAGTAGTGGGCCCATTCCGTTTTCTTTAGGCGCAAGTTCAATCTCCGGACCAGGGATTCCAGGCTGTCCACGAGTCCGGCCAGCGAAACAGGACGGATCTTTCGTTCCCGGACTCTGGCTGTCTTGGTGGAGAAATATCTCTGGCTCAGGGCGTGAAGATGGACGTGGGAGGCAAGGCTCGGCCGCAACCGGGTCCGAAAAGGAAGAAGCCGGCTCGTCAGGCTCGAGGGAATCCCGTCGATAAAAATCCTGGACAGCTGGTTGAGCTCGAAATCCTTGTAGGCCATGAGGAGCAGCGGGTTGAGAAAATGCTGGCAGAACTGGCGGTAGGCCACCCAGGGTTTAAGCTGCAGTTTCTCGAAGGACAGCGTATCGACAAGAAGGGGCCGCCCGTCGACGAACTGGATGTTGAAGGCGCTGGCATCCTTCAAGGACATCCCGAAATCAAAGGCCGTTTTCTGGATTTTGAGCACGGCCAGTGCCGCTTCTTTGAGCTGGGTGAAACACCACTCATAAGGGTAGGAAATGAAGGGAACGAACCGGGGCTTTATGATCTTGTAGGCCGGCTGAGGGTCGGGAGGAGAGATGTCGACTTCGTCATGGCTGACCAGGAGTCCCTGCTCCGTCAGCGCTCTGTACAGCCCGCCGGAAAGAAGCTGGTCATAATGGTCCTTATAGATACGATTGATTTGCCTGTAGAGTCCGCCTTCCCGTTCGAACAAAAAACCGCTCGGATCCCGAAAAGAGCTCGGCAGTATCCGAGATTCATTGGACATCTATGTTCTTATCGACTTTTTCCTTTTTGGAAAAGCGAGCCCTTATTTTCTTCCAATAAATCTTCAAAGAAAAAGTGATGCCGACAAAAGCCGCGATGATGAGTTGGATGATATAGCTTCCGGATCCGAGGTCGATGTAGCTATAGGCGCACAGAGGGAGGAGAAAGAGCGCCAGGGCCAGGAGCGTTATGGGCCGAAGAAAGAGTTTCATGTGTCTCACCCCAGGATTTTTATCACGAGCTGCTCGACTTGTCAATCAGACAGCGGCATTTTCCCCTGATCCGGCCGAGCGGATTTCGAGTGAATCCGCACGGACATCAAATCCTTTAGCTATTGCTTCTTCTCCAGCTCCTTGAGCTTCTCTTCGGCGCCCTTCTTGAGCCCGTCCAGGAACTCCTTGTCCGGCCGCGGATCCTTGGGGATNNAGGGGGTAGGCGTCCACGTTGAGCTTGAGCACGGCGACCGCTGCTTTGAAACGGCGGGCGCTCATCAGCTGATAGCCGATCCGGTTGATTGCAGCCTCGTTGAACTTCTCCGGGTATGTTTTCCTGAATTCAGGAAAAAGGCGGGCTGCCTCTTCTTCGCCCTTTTCGAGCACGGCTCGGAAAAAACGTGGGCCGGCCGAGTCGTACTGATCATAGTCGAGGTAGGTGATCGCCGGCTCTTCGCCTCCACCGATAGCCGCCTTGACGAGGTCCTGGCCGATGCTCAGCCCGTTGAAGCTGTTCGTCAAGTAGACAACCCCGATCTTTTGTTTTTTATAGCCGACAATGTAGTTCCGGAAAATCCCGTAATCTCCCCACTGCCAGAAAGTGTCGCCGTTCGGAGTCCGTTCATGGCCGCGTAAGCGAAGAACGGCTTGGTCAGGGACGCCGCTTCGAAAATCGTGTCCTCCATAACGGGCTCGCTGGTCTTGGTGCTCTTGACTCCAAAGCCCTTCGTCCAGAGGAGCTTTCCGTCCCGGACGACAGC
>DQHV01000209.1 GCA_003524335.1 Candidatus Aminicenantota bacterium
TTGCGCCGACCGGTCTCCAACATGATAATCAGGACTTTTTCCTCTGTGTCCTTTTTCATTTTCAACCGCGGGGTGTTGGGGATACTGGGATCGATCCTGCGGGCGCCGCCGCGGACCGGCAGAGTCAGCCATTCCCCTTCGACGGTGCAGATCTCGTCGCCATTTTTCTTGAACCTGAGATAGCACTGCGGTGTATTCGGATGCTTCACGGCCTCGATATCATACTTGCCTTTCTCCAGGACCTTATCCTTGCACTTTAATGTGCACGGGATCTCGATCCCTTTGAACTTGCCGAGAGGAATCCACTGAGCCGCTGCCGGAACTGCCAGTATCCCGATCAAGGAAACCAGAACACAACCCCCGAAAAATTTGTTTCGGGACATGGCCACACCTCCTACTCCCAATATCAAGATGAGGCAAAAGGCCCTCTTTAATCGGCAAGGAAGTCTATAGCGACAACCGTCCTTTCAGCTTCCAGTGAGAATAGGATAATTCTAATTGACGGACGCTGTCAAGATGGCGCAACAGATGGCCGGCATGTCGCACGACTAAGCCGGCTTCGGCGGGGGGAGTCCTACCCGGCGCACCAGGTCCTGGAAGCGAGGTTCGGAGCGCACTAGGTCGAAGAAAGGCATCCCTATGTAGGGCACGTTGCCGTCGCGCGCTTCGTAGGCTTTCTCTAGCCACTCGATGACTCGGTCCCTGTCGCCGGCTTGGGCGTATAGGATCGCCAGGGTGTAAGCCGTCACCCCGCCGGGTTTCCCATAGCGCCCCGCCAGAACCTCGCACAGCCGCCTTCTTGCGCCGGTGAAGCCCGCTTCCGCGTAGCCTCGCTCCAACGCCTCCAAGACCTCGCGGTCCTTGGCCCATCGCTCTCGTTCCAGGGCCATGATCTCGTCATACATGTCCTTCATGAAGAGCGCATTGATCAGGGCGTTCCTGGCGAGCGGCTGATCGGACTGGGAACTCATCGCTTTCCGGGCCGCCGCGATGGCCTCGTCGTATCGGCGGACGTACAGCAGCACCATCGCGTAGAAGCTCTGGATCCTGACGTTGAACGGGTCGAGCTCCAGGGCCCGCTCGATCTTCACCATGGCTTCCTCGGGACGGCCCGTGTTCATCAGAAAATGCGAGTATCCCGGAAGCGCCGGCGCGTAATTCGGATTGAGCTCGAACACGCGCTTCCACTGCCTGTCCGCGGCCTCCCAGTCCCATTCCCCCCAACTCAGGTAGCCAGCAAGGACGCGATTCGCTTCGAGCTCTGTATCGTCCAGGTCCAGGGCCTTGTACAAGGCCACCTTCGCTTTGGGGAAAGCTTCTCTCGGCGGCACGACCCCCATCTGCTGGCGGCTTATCCAGACGCTGCCAATTGCTGCCCAGGCCGTGGCGTAATTCGGGTCCTTCTCCAAGGCCAGGTTGAGATACTTTTCTGCGGCATCGAAGCCCTCTTTGGTCATCGTTTCGCGGTAATGGACGGCCTTGAGAAAAGCCTCGTAGGCTTCGGGATCGACGGTGCGCGCACGCTCCAGCCGGGCCACTTCAGCCGGAAGCAGCTTGAGTGCCAGGGCCTTGGCCGCTTTTTGGGCGACATCGCTCTGCAGAGACAGGATGCCCGAAAGCTCGCGTTCGTAGGTCTCACCCCAAACCTGTGTCTGGCTCCGGACCTGAATGAGCTTGGCGGTGATGTGGATGCGGTTCGCCTCGCGCTGGACGCTCCCCTCCAGGATGTATTCTACCCCGAGTTCGCGGCCGATCTGGTCGATCGGCGTGACGCTTTTTTTGTAGCGCATCACCGAGGTGCGCCCGATCACGCCCAGACTCTTCGGCTGCAGGCGCCCGAGTTGCGCGATCATCTCCTCCGTTATGCCGTCACTCAAGTACTCCTGTTCCGGGTCGCCGCCCAGATTGGCAAAAGGGAGTACGGCCAATTTGATTGAGCGCGCCGTGGAGGAGCTACGTCCGAGGAGCCGATCGCGGACTCCTCCGACATTCAAACCGACGAGAATTACCAAAAACACCAACCCGGCGTAGACATAGATATTCCTGATGCCGAAGATCTTCCCTTGGGCCGGCCTGGCCTTGAGCGGCTTAAGGCCTTCGGCCACGGCCTCGAGGTCTTCCCGAAGCTCCTCCATGGTCTGGTAACGACCTGCCGGTTTCTTAGAGAGGGCCTTGAGGACGACCTCGTCCAGCCCGCACGGCAGATCAGGCCTTGTTTTGGACGGCGGCTTCGGCTCCCGATGTAGGATTGCATGGATCACCGTCTGGTCGTGATCTCCCCTGAAGGGAAGCTCGCCGGTCAACATCTCATAGAGGACGACGCCGAGGGACCAGATGTCGGTCCGCTGGTCGAGATCGCCGCCCCGGGCCTGCTCGGGCGACATATAGGCCACAGTCCCCAGTGTCGTCTGGCTCTTGGTCAGCGAGCTCCCGCCACTGAGCTTGGCCAGCCCGAAGTCCATGACCTTGGCCTGGCCCTTCTCCGTAACCATGATGTTGGCGCTTTTTATGTCGCGGTGAATGATGCCTTTGCCATGGGCCTCGCCCAGCCCGGCCGCAACCTGAGAGATGATGTCCAAGACCTCTTCAGCTCTAAGCGGCCCCTTTTTGATCCTTTCCCGGAGCGTCTCCCCTTTCACGTACTCCATAGCGATGTAGGGACGGTCCTCGCTTTCCCCAACTTCATAGATGACGCAGATATTCGGATGGGAAAGGGCCGCGGCCGCTTGGGCCTCGATTAGGAACCGCTCCTTGAGCTCGGGAGAGTCCATCATCTGAGGCGGCAGGAATTTCAGAGCCACGCAGCGCTTGAGCTTGAGGTCCTCGGCCTTGTAGACGACGCCCATGCCGCCGGCCCCGACCTCATCGATGATCTTGTACTTGCCGGCGATGAGGGCGTCTTTCGAGATGACGGGAAGAGGAGTGGCGAGTGTCTTCGTCAGGGAGGCCTGCTCAGGCCTCGCTTTTCCTAGGGGCGTTGCGCAGTTGCTGCAGAACCGCGAGTTTTCCTTGTTCTCATAGTGACACTTGGGACACTCCATGGCA
>DQHV01000310.1:0-194 GCA_003524335.1 Candidatus Aminicenantota bacterium
GAGTTGGAGTCGCTCCTTTCCTGTCAATAAAAGAAGCCATCGCTCTGTTGCGATTGGCCTCGCTCGTGGTCAGCGGCGACACCTTCGCCCTGCAAGCCGCCTGCGCCCTCGATGTGCCGGTCGTCGCGCTCTTCGGCCCGACCAATCCCCGGCGCAACGGGCCTTTCCGTGACCGCGACAAGGTGATCTATGAG
>DQHV01000310.1:246-6490 GCA_003524335.1 Candidatus Aminicenantota bacterium
TGGGCGTCAGGCCATCTGCGCAAGGAAAAAACGCTGGCCGTCTCGGGGCCTTATCGCTATTCACGGAACCCGCTTTATGTCGGTAATTTCCTTCTTGGAATCGGGATCATCGTCGGTGCGCTCTCCTGGTGGGTGCTGGGACTTTCGGTTATCTACTATGGAATTTTCTATCCACTGATCATCCGCCGGGAGAGAGACCGCATGAGGGAGCTCTTCCCCCAGCAATACGAGGAATACGGAAAAAAAGTGCCCCTTTTCTTCCCGTCAATCAGGAAGCACCTTCCGGCCAAGGGCAAGTTCAGCTGCTCTCTCTATAAACAGAACAAAGAGTATCGGGCCCTGCAGGGGACGGTCCTGATCTGGCTGGTTTTGGCGGCTAAGTTAATCATATTGAACCGCTGAGAGCGGTCTGCTATATTCTGGGCTGTGCCGACTCCCCAGAGAATCGAAAGGGTCAAGCGCCTTCTGGCGCTGCGCCAGCCGGACTTACGGGTGGTCCTTGAAGGCGTGGCCATCGCCCATAACGCCAGCGCCGTGATCCGCACCTGCGATGCAGCCGGCGTTCTCCATCTCGATCTGGTGTCCCCGAACCCGGACCTCCTGGGCATCAACAAAGCGATCTCTACCCGGGCGGAAAAATGGGTCGACATACATATCCATGGATCTATCGGCGAGTGCTTGTTGCCCCTGAAGAAAAAGGGATTTAGGGTGGCGGTTACCCATCTCGACAAGAATTCCATCCCCTACACCGACCTTGACTATACTCAGCCCCTGGTCCTCGTTTTCGGCAGCGAGTCGGAAGGGGTTTCCCGGGAAGCGCTCGAGCTCTCGGACCTCAGGGTCCAGATCCCGATGCTGGGGATGGTGCAGAGCCTCAACCTGTCGGTGTCGGTCGGCATCATCCTCTACGAAGCCATGAAACAGCGCCGGGCCCGCGGTTATTACGACCGGAGGCGGCTCGGCGACGAGGAATTCGAAACATATCTCCGGAAGTGGCTCCCGGCCGGCCATGAGAACGATGAACAGATAGATTGATAAAAAAGGGGCTTTCCCTTCCGGGAAAACCCCCGGAGAAATGGAGACAAGAGCTTAGCGCTCAGTCACTCTGATCTCTAAGCCCGGAAAATGACCTTGTTCCCGCCGGAGAGCAGTTTTCTAAGCTTGTACTTCCCCCTGCTGTCCTCGAAAAGCCCTTTCGCCTTTTCGTAGGATTCTTGGGATTTGTTCAGGAGCTCCTCGTTGAGCTTCTTCAGCTTTTCTCGAGATGTTTCGTTATATTTCTCGTAAGTATTCCGCGATCGATCATACTGTCTCTGCAACTCTTTTGTCACTTCCCCCCAGGCTTCCCGGGAAGGCTCGGTGAGGTATAAATCGGAGAGGTTCGATCCTTCCTCTTCCAAGACCTCGACCTCCAGGGTCAGGGGCTTCTTGTCCCGGATGATTTCGATCTTCACCTTGTCGCCCTTCTTTCTGTCCTGNNCGGATGATCTCGAGCCTCACCTTGTCGCCCTTCTTCTTGTCCTGGATGAGCTCGCTTAAGTCGCCGACCGTCGTCACTTTCTTGCCGTCCATACGGACGACCACATCACCGACCTTAATTCCCGCTTTCTCCGCCGGTCCGTCTTTCGTCAGCCGGTTGACGAGAAGTCCGCTCTCCTCCTTGACGCCGAAAAATTCCAGGAGCTCCTTATTGAGCGACTCCATATAGGTGCCGATATACTTTCTCTTCTCCCATCCCGGCCAGGTCTTTGGCGCCCTGGGGACTGCATAGATATCATATTTTCCTCCCGGAGCTTTTTCGGGCTTCGGCGTGATCGCCGGGGCAGGGGCCGTTGGAGGGGCTGGGGGCAGGAACAGTCGGGGGAACCTTGCCTCGAGCTCTCTCTTGACCTCAAGCTCTGGGTATTCTCCCAGCTTGACCTTGACTTCGACCGTCTTCCCGTCCCTTTCGAGCTCGAACTTCACGTCCTGGCCGGGTTTCCGGTTGCGGATCTCGGAGATAACCATCGGGGCGCCGGCGACCTTCTTCCCGTCGATCGAAACCAGGATGTCCCCTTCCTGGATCTTGGCCAGCTCGGCGGGGCTATCGTTTTCGACCTCATTGACCTCGACCTGACCGTCCTCGTTCTCCGAGAAACCGATCCCGACCCACCCCCGGCTGACCCTGCCTGTCTCTCTGATCTCGGAACTGAGCGTCTTGACAATCTCCACGGGAATTCCCAGGGCCATGCCCGAGGAGGGGGCTTCCGCCGTGTTAAAGACATAGCCGGAGCCCACGACCTCTTGCTCCCGGAACTCGAACAGCACCGGTTGGTCCTCGGAATAGATCCCCCGGAGCAGAGCGACCATCTGCCCGTCCTTGTTGACAACAGGGCTGCCGCTGGCCCCCCGTGTCACCCAGACATTCAAACGCAGCTTGCCGGCGGTCACAGAGCTGATGATGCCCTGTGTGACCTGAGGGGCGTTCTCCGGCGAGACGCTGATGACACCGATCCAGGAGCCGGGAGAGAGACCCGCCGACTTGCCCAGGACGATCGGCGTCAAGTTTTTTTCATTGGCTTGGATCAAGGCCAGGTGCGTCTCCGAGTCCATGCCCAGGAATTTGGCCTTACTTCGCCTTCCGTCTGATGTCGTGATTATGATTTCTTCATTCTGCGGCCAGATCAGCCCGGTGGTCACGATATAGCCATCTTTATCGATGACGACACCGGTCGCCACTTTTTTAAACCCGTTGCGGGCTTCCACCTTGACCACGCTGTCGAAGACCTTTTTGGAGATCCCCTCCATGGTATTGTCCTGCAAGCCCGGGCCTCGAGGCTCCGCGGCCTGAAGGGTCCAGGCGCTCATCAGCAACAGCGCCGTCAATCCGACGATGAATCTGCCTTTCTCTCTCATGTCCTAAACCTCCTTAATACTTGATTCCTCTTGGGGTCGTATCGGAGACCTGTTCCAAGAGATAAACGGCTTCCGGCTCGGAAGACCGGCTGCGCATTTCGGTCCGATAATCCAGAGTCTCGATGATCGGGATCGTGCGTTCCTCGGCGGCACGCTGGACCATCGAGGTAGCGGGGGAGATACCTTTTCCCTTCTCTGCCACACTCAAAGGTGCCCGACCCCGGAAGACAAAGACGTTCAGCAGGACGGCCACGGCCGCTACCGAAGCGAACGAGCCCGCCATGGACCAGCGGAGTACGGTCCGTCTCCGGCGCTCCGTCCTTTTTCGCGGCGCAAGCCGGGCCATGACCTTCTGCTCGAAGTCAGGCGGGGCTTTGACCGTATCCAGCCTCTTCAAAATGTCCCATTCACTCATTTCTTCTCTCCTCAGGCTCGGGCGACATGCGTCCCCCCGGCCAGGGCCCGCTCCAGTCTCTTCTTGAGAAAGCTCCGGCCGCGGCTGATCCTCGCCTTGATCGTGCCCACGGGCTTCTTCAGAATCTGAGCGATCTCTTCCTGCGAGAAGCCTTCCATGTCTTTGAGGACGACCGGAACCCGGTAGCGCGGATGCAGCGCGTCCAAGGCTTCCCTCAGGTTCCTGATCAGCCCC
The DNA here is from genome assembly GCA_003524335.1 of Candidatus Aminicenantota bacterium. Classification (GTDB taxonomy): domain Bacteria; phylum Acidobacteriota; class Aminicenantia; order Aminicenantales; family UBA8522; genus UBA8522. Next base: position 3,791 of record DQHV01000310.1, read on the forward strand.
GGGTCCGGCGGGTCCTCGGCATAGGCTTTTTGCCGCACTTCGTGAGCGGCGATGTCGTCCAGTGAGACCGCCGCGAACTTGCGCGCCCTTTTCATCTCGGTCTTGGCCAGGTTGGAAGCGATGGCGTAAATCCAGGACGATAGCGGAGCCACCGGCCTGTATTGTTTGGCCTTGAAATAGACCCGGAGGAAGGTCTCCTGCGAGAGCTCCACGGCCTTCTGATAATCGCCCGTGAACTGGTAGAGGTAGTTCACGATCCGGTCTTTGTAGGCCGAAACGATCCTGCCAAATGCCATCTCATCTCCTTCCTGGACTCGTCTGATCAGCTCTTGATCATCCATTCTCAACCTCTAAAACTAAGGGCCAATCCAAAAAGTTGCATCAATGGGGTCAATGGGGTCCGGTTTTCCCCCGGCTTTCCGGTTTTATTTAGGTTCGAGCTCGAGGAGCGGTTTCTCGGAGTCCACAAGGTCGCCGGCCGAGACGTAAATTTTCTTGACGAAGCCCTCCAGGGGTGACTTGATCTCATTTTCCATCTTCATCGCTTCAACGATGGCCAGCGTCTGGTTCTTGCGGACGGCTTCTCCTTCGGCCACGTTGACCTTGACTACTTTGCCCGGCATCGGGGCGGTCACCACAGATTTCCCNNTCTTTTGTCTTTGTCCCTGGCGACGATCACCAGGAAAGACCGGCCGGCGACGAGAAGAGAAACGGAATCCTCGGAGATGATCCGGACCTCCGCTTCCAATGTCGTGTCCCCATGACGGATGGTAACCCGGTCGTCCTTTCTGTCCAAGGAAATCGTCTGACGGACGCCGCTGACAGTGAATTCGAAATCCATCTCAGGGCTTCTCCCCGATCTTCCATCGGCCAAGCATCTGCCATGGAGAATAGACTTCTTTCTCCAGCCCGGCGGCCTTTCCGACTTTCCGGGACGGGGAGAGCTCGTCCAGAGCCGCAGCCGCCAGGGCCAGGGTCAGCCCGTCCGCCGGGCCCTCTTTTTCCCGCCAATTCTCAAAATGGTTCTTGATGAACGCGGTCGTGGTAGCCCCCTCCAGAAACCGCGGATGAGAGATGACGTCCTTCAGGAACGGGATGGTTGTGCTGATCCCGAGGATGACGTAATCGTCCAAGGCGGCGGCCATCCTGGCGCAGGCAGAATCCCGTGTCTCCGCCCAGACGATGAGCTTGGCCAGTATGGGATCGTAATAGATGGGGACTTCCCATCCGCTGTAAATTCCCCCGTCATGGCGCACGCCGGGCCCCCTCGGCTCCCTGAGATAAAGAACCTTTCCGGAGGATGGCAAGAAATTGCGGCTCGGGTCCTCGGCATAAATGCGGCACTCGATGGCATGACCGCGCTGGACCAGATCCTCCTGCCTTAAGGAGAGTTTTTCGCCCGCCGCGATCCGGATCTGCTGCTGGACAAGATCAATCCCCGTCGTCAACTCCGTGACCGGGTGTTCGACCTGAAGCCGGGCGTTGACCTCCAAGAAATAAAATTTCTTGTTCCGGTCCAAAAGGAACTCGACCGTCCCGGCGTTGTTGTATTCCGCTACCTGCAGGGCCTTCCTGGCCGTCTCCCCCATTCTCCGGCGGAGTTCCGGAGTCAAGGCTTGCGACGGCGTCTCCTCGACGATCTTCTGATGGCGTCTCTGGATCGAGCATTCGCGCTCAAAGAGGTGGACGATGTGGCCATGGTTATCGGCCAGCACCTGGAATTCGACGTGCCGTGGGTCTTCGATATACTTCTCGAGATAGACGGACTCATCCCCGAAGGCGGCCTTAGCCTCACGCTGTCCCGACTCAAGGCCCGGCCGCAGCTCCTCCTCCGAGCAAACGATCCTCATCCCCTTGCCGCCGCCCCCGGCTGAGGCCTTGATCATCACCGGGTAGCCGATCTTCCGCGCTTCGGCTGCGCATTCAGCGAAATCGGCGGCCACATGCTTCATGCCGGGGATGATCGGAATGCCCGAATTCTCCATCGTCTGACGGGCCCGGATCTTGTCCCCGACGAGCTCAAGAGCCCTGGAATTGGGCCCGATAAAGACGATTCCGGCCCTCTCGCAGCGACGGGCAAACTCCGGGTTTTCAGCCAGAAAGCCGTACCCGGGATGGATGGCTTCGGCTCCGAATGCCCGGGCCGTCTCGATGATCCTGTCCATGTTCAGATAGCTCTCGACCGCGGCGGGTGGTCCGATACAGGCGGCCTCGTCGGCCAGCTGGACGTGCAGGCCGGCACGGTCGGCCTCGGAATAGACGGCAAGAGAAGCGATCCCCATCTCCCGGCAGGCCCGGATGATGCGCACCGCGATCTCGCCCCGATTCGCGATCAGAATCTTGCTAAACATGGTTCAGGGTTCACGGTTCGCAGACCGGATCGCCCTCTCCTGAGATCCAAGACCAGAACCATCACAGGTCGCTGCCACCCCCAATCCGAACGCGCGCCGCTGCTCTGCCATGAACGGTGAACCAGGAACTGTGAACGAGCGCGCGGAGCGCGCTAGAGGGGGATGTTCCCGTGCTTTTTCGGAGGGTTCGTGTCACGCTTGTTGGCCAGAATCTTCAGGGCCCTGATGAGCTTGGGTCGCGTCTCTTTCGGCTCGATCACCTCGTCGATGTAGCCTTTCTCGGCCGCCACATAGGGGTTGGCGAACTTGTCCTTGAATTCCTTGACCCGCTCGGCCCGGAAGGCCTCCA
>DQHV01000022.1 GCA_003524335.1 Candidatus Aminicenantota bacterium
GGAGACGCCGCCCGCCGTCGAGGCCGCGCTCCCGCCTGTCGAGGGAAGTCCAGCGGCGGCCAAAGGGATCCGGACGATCGTCATCGACCCCGGACACGGAGGGCTGGAGGTCGGAGCCAAGGGCAAGTTCGGGACCCTCGAGAAAGACGTCACCCTGGCCATCAGCCTCAGGCTCAAGGCGCTGATCGAGAAAAACCTGGCCTTCCATGTTGAGCTGACCCGGGATAGGGACATGGATGTCACTCTCGAGAACAGGGCGGCCATCGCCAATAACCATCGCGCTGAGCTTTTCATCAGCATCCACGCCAACAGTTCCTACCGCCGGAACGCCAACGGTTCGGAGACGTTTTTCCTCAGCCTGAACGCCACGGACGAGGAGGCGCGCCGTCTGGCCTACCTCGAGAACAACTCGGCTGATTTGGACAAGCCCCTGGCCACCGAGAACAAGGACGACATCATGATGATCCTCTGGGACATGGCCCAGTCCGCCTACCTCAAACAGAGCCAGCGGCTGGCCGAGATCATCCAGGACGAGCTGAACTCGCTCCTGGGCACCAAGGACCGCGGCATCAAGCAGGCGCCGTTCAAGGTGTTGACGGGAGTGGCCTGCCCGGCGGTTCTGGTCGAGGCGGCCTTCATCTCCAATCCCGAAGAGGAAAGAGACCTGGTCCAGGAGGCGTTCCAGGAGAACGTCGCCCAGGCCATCTACCGGGGCCTCGTCAGCTATATCAAATTGTTGTCATGAAGAAGAGAAGGATAACTCCAGCCCAGTGGACCCTTTTCGGGTTGTCTGTGATCGTCGTCCTGGTGCTGGCGGCGGTCCTGTTCAGGGGCGAGCGCGGGGAGGGGGTCAAGTCGACCGTTGGGATGTCGCCTCCCGAAAGCCCGCCGGAGCCCGCACCCGCGCGGGAGGCCAAGACAGTGCTGCTCTTTTTCCTCTCCGAGGACGACAGCCTCCTTCATCCCGAACAGAGGGAGATCCTCTCCGGCCCCTCAATCGTCGAAGAGGCCGAGCAGGCCGTCGAGGAGCTGATCCGGGGATCGGACAAGGGGTACGTCTCGCCCCTTCCTCCCGAGACCAAACTGCGGCAGCTCTTCGTCACCAAGGACGGCGTGGCCTTTGTCGACCTCTCGCGGGAGATCATGGAAAAACACCCCTCGGGGTCTTCGGCCGAGCTGGCCACTGTCTATTCCATCGTCAATACCCTGGCTTACAATTTCAAGCCCATCAAGAAAGTCTTCATCCTGGTCGAGGGCAGTGAAAAAGAAACGCTGGGCGGTCACATCAACCTAAGCCAGCCCTTCGTCCCGCTCTATTCGCTGAACGCCAAGTGACGGTCGCATCCCCATGAAAAGCCTGCCCCAAGTCGCCATCGTCGGTTTTCCCAACGTCGGCAAGTCCACCCTTTTCAACCGGCTCCTGGGGAGAAAGGAGTCTTTGGTCCACTCGCTGCCAGGGATGACCCGCGACGCCGTCTCCGCCCTCGGGGAGCTCCGGGGAAAAAGGTTCATCCTGACCGATACCGGCGGGCTCTACGACCCGTCCGAGGCACCCCTGGCTGCCGCGGTAGCGGAAAAGGCCTGGAGCACGGCCCGGAAGGCCGACGTCATCCTGCTCGTCCTCGACGGAAAAAGGAACCTTGCGCCCGCCGAGGAGGAGCTTTTCTTGTCCTTGCGGAAGCTCGGTAAGCCGGTCATCGCCGTCCTCAACAAGATCGACTCCGAGCTCCAGGAGAGCCGGCTGGGGGACTATTTCAACCGCCTCAAGACAGCGGCGATCGTGGCCGTTGCCGCCGAACACAGGAGAAACCTGGATGAGCTCGAAGAGGCGCTGGCCGCCCTTCTTCCCGGCAGTCCGGCGGAGATGGAAGGGCTCCGGCCGCTGCGGGTGGCCGTCATCGGCCGGATCAACGTCGGCAAGTCCTCGATCATCAACCGTCTTTGCGGGGAGGAGCGCTTGATCGTGAGCAGCGCGCCCGGCACGACCCGGGACAGCACCGACACCTACGTGGTCAGGAACAAGAAAGTTTTCTGCCTTGTCGACACGGCCGGGTTGCGGCGGTTGAGCCGGACGCGGGACCAAAGAGAGAAGGCCGGAATCATCCGGGCCAGGAAAGACATCAGTCGGGCGGATGTCCTCTGCCAGGTCCTGGACGCGGGGGAATTCCCCACCCGGCAGGACATGACAATCGCCCACCTTGCCTATGAATCGGGCAAACCTCTACTGCTGGCCCTGAACAAGTGGGACTTGATCCCCAAGGGCGAATCTCCCCAGGTGATCAAAACGAGCGTCTTCCGGGGGATGCCCTTCGTAAGCTACGCTCCGCTTGTCTTCGTTTCCGCCCTGACCGGCAAGGGCGTCGTCAAGATTCTCGACCAGGCCGAAGAGGTCTACGAACGCGGTTCCCAGAAAGTGGAGACCCCTCGGCTGAACGAATTCCTGGCCTGGATCAACGTCACTCGTCCCCCCCTGACCAAGACAAAGCGGCGGTTAAAGATCAAGTACATGACCCAGAAAGGCATCCGGCCGCCGACTTTCATCCTCTTCACCCACACTCCGGCCGCCTTGCTCCCCGCTTACGAGAAGTATTTCCTCCAGGCCCTGCGCGAACGGTTCGGCCTGTGGGGGACGCCGCTCCGGCTGGTGCTGAGGAGGAGTTGACTTGGACCCTTGTTCTATTATACATTGATCTTTCCTTTGAGCACTGTTTTGACATTATTAGGAGGCTGTGATGAGTCATAGGAGAGTCGGTTCTGTCTTTGCTGTGCTGCTGGTCTTCACCTTCGTCCTCGTCTTCACCGGCTGTGAAAAGCTGAGCATGGGAAAGCTCCAGGCGAATTATCATTTTTCTAAGGCCAACCAGCTCTTCAAAGACGGCAAGTTCCGGAAAGCGATGCAAGAGTATGAGTACACCCTGAAGTACAACCCGAACCTGATTCAGGCCTATCGGTTCCTGGGCGAGAGCTACAAGAGCCTCTTTAAGATCGGCGTCACGACACCGGAGAACATGGACATCGCGAATAAAGCGCTCGACGCCTTCAAGAAAGCCTACGAGGCCGAGCCCACGAACAAGGAGATCATCTTCTCCCTCGGCGACATGTACGACAAGCTGAAGGATTTCAATGAGGCCGAAAAGCTCTACCTCCGGATCCTTGACCTCGAGCCCGGCAACATGGGCAACTATTACGTCGTGGCCGAATTCTACAAGAGATACGCCGCCGAGAAGGCGGAGCTGAGGGCCAAGGCCGAATCGATGTACCTGCGGCGGATCGAACTCGACCCGCTGAACCCCCAGGGGTATGCCTATATCGCCAATTATTTCGAAAACCTCGCCCCTGCGGCCGAGGTCTATGACCAGGCCGCCGAATATTGGGACATGAGGATCGCGCTCGACCCCAGCAGCTCCGAAGCCTGGCTGGCCAAGGGCGTCAACCGCTGGTCGCGGTCCTACCGATTCCAGAACCTGCCCGCCGCCGACCGGTTGAAGACGGCCCAGGAGGCCCTCAAGGCGCTGGAAAAAGCCAATGAGCTCGACCCCGAATACCCGGAACCTTACAGCTGGCTGAGCGTCCTCTACCAGAGCGTTCTGAGCAAGCTCGAGCCCGATAAGGAAGCCCGCTACAAAGCCGAAGCGGACCGCGCCATGGAGCGATGGAACGAAATGCGCAAGCGGGCGGCCGAGAAGAAGAAGCTGGAGGAAGAACTCAAGAAGACCGGGTAGGAACCCGGGTTTGTTCGTTTCCTTTCGGCCCGGGTGAATTGACAATTTCCCCGATATCTAGTATTTTATTCCTCTCATTCCGTAAGAGTTTTTTCTATTCTCTATAAGAACTAAGGAAGAACGCGATGAAAACCTTTGTCCCCAAAAAGGACGACATCGAGAGGCGATGGTGGCTGGTCAACGCCGAGGGTAGAGTCCTGGGCCGCCTGGCCACCGAAGTGGCCATCCTGCTGCGCGGCAAGAACAAGCCGGAATTTTCCCCTTCCTGCGATACCGGCGATTTCGTGATCGTGATCAATGCCGAAAAGATCACCACCACCGGCCGGAAAACCGAGCAGAAGGTCTATTATTCCCATTCTCAATATCCCGGCGGCCTAAAGAGCGAGACTCTCAAGGGCCTCCTCGCGGACAAGCCCGAAGAGGTCATCCGGCACGCTGTCAGGGGGATGATCCCCAAGAACAAGCTCGGCCGGCAGGTCTTCAAGAAGCTCAAGGTCTACCGCGGGCCGAACCATCCGCATGACGCCCAGAGACCCCGGGAATACCAGTTTTAGGAGGCGCTCGTGAGTCTGATCCAATACTACGGTACAGGAAAAAGAAAGACTTCGGTGGCCAGGGTCTTCCTGCGCTCCGGAAAAGGGGATGTCACGCTGATCGTGAACAAGAGGCCCCGTCCGTTCGCCGAATACTTTCATCTCGATTCTCATAAATACATCATCCGACAGCCGCTCCAGCTGACCGATACCGAGAGCAAGTTTGACATCTTCCTGCGGATCAGCGGGGGCGGGTTGAAGGGTCAGGCCGAAGCCATCCGGCTGGGCATCGCCCGCGCGCTGGTGGAGTTCAACCGGGAGCTCAGGCCGACCTTGAAGGACGCCGGCTTCCTGACGCGGGATTCCCGCATCAAGGAAAGAAAAAAGTACGGGCTGTTGGGCGCGAGAAAAGCGCCGCAGTATCACAAGCGGTAAGGGAGGGATCGAAATTGGTTTCCGTGACGATGAAAGAGCTCTTAGAGGCCGGTGTTCATTTCGGGCACCAGACCAAGCGCTGGAACCCCAAGATGAAGGAATTCATCTTCGGCCAGCGCAACGGCATTTACATCATCGACCTGCAGAAGACGATCAAGATCTTCAAGGAGGCGCTCCAGTTCGTTAAAGGGATCGCCGAGGCCGACAGGCACATCCTCTTTGTCGGGACGAAGAAACAGGCCCAGGACATCATCCGGGAGACGGCCGGCCGGTGTGAGTGCAGCTACGTCAACCAGCGCTGGCTGGGCGGGCTGCTGACGAACTTCGGGGTGGTCCGGGGGAGCGTCGAGAAGCTGATCGAGCTAGACGAGATGAAGGAGGACGGCCGCTGGGAACTGCTCTCCAAGAAGGACCAGTCCAAGATGGAAAAGCTCCACAAGAAACTGTCCAAGAACCTGGGCGGCATCAGGAACATGACCGCCCTACCCGGCGCCATGTTCGTGATCGATTCGGCCAAGGAGGAGATCGCCCTCGTCGAGGCCCAGAAGCTCGGTATCCCAATCGTGGCGGTCGTGGACACCAACGGGAATCCCGAGAACATCGATTATCCCATCCCCGGGAACGATGACGCGGTCCGGGCGATCGAGCTCTTCACCTCCAAGGTCGCCGAGGCGGTGATCGAGGGGAGGAAGAGCCGGCTGGAGAAAGAGATGGAAGCGTCGAAGAAGGAGGAAGTGACGGGCACGGAAGGGGCGCCCTCTTCGAAAGAAGGACCGCCCGGAATCGGAAAGGGCTGAGGACCAGAGGCCGACAAGGAGAGAATAATGGAAATCACCGCGGAAAGGGTCAAGGAGCTTCGGCAGAGGACCGGGATCGGAGTCATGGAATGCAAGGAGGCCCTGGCCGAGTGCCAGGGCGATATCGATAAGGCCATCGCCGTCCTCCGGAAAAAAGGGGCCGCCCGGGCCCAGGAACGGATGAACCGGGAGGCCTCCCAGGGGATCGTTTACGCTTATATTCACCTGGAAGGCAAGCTCGGTGTCCTGGTCGAGGTGAACTGCGAATCCGATTTCGTCGCCCGCAACGACGAGTTCAAGGAATTGGCCAAGAATGTCGCGATGCAGATCGCGGCCGCCAACCCGCGCTATGTCTCCTCGGCGGATATCCCGCCAACGGAGCTGGAGCAGGAGAAGGAGATCATCCGCGCCCAGCTCCAGGATTCCAAGAAGCCGCCCCAGATCATCGAGAAGATCGTAGAGGGCAAGCTCAAGAAGTACTTTGAGGAGGTCTGCCTCCTGGACCAGCCTTACATCAGGGACGACAAGCAGACGATCAAACAGATCATCGCCTCCACCATCGCCAAGTTCGGGGAGAACATTAAAGTGCGACGCTTCGCCCGGTTTGAGCTGGGCAAGAGCTGATAAACCCATGGCTCGCCCAAAGCCGGCTTACACGCGCGTTCTTCTCAAGCTGTCGGGGGAAGCCCTGCTGGGCAAGCTGTCCTACGGAATCGATTTCGATCGGGCCCTGAGTATCGCCCAGGAGATCAAGGAAGTCCACGACCTGGGCGTCCAGGTCGCCATCATGATCGGCGGGGGGAATATCTTTCGCGGCATCCGCGGCACCGCGGCCGGATTGGACCGGGCGGCCGCCGACCAGATGGGATTGTTGGCCACGGTCATCAACGGCATCGCCCTCCAGGAAGCCCTGGAGAAAGCCGGCCTGTTCTGCCGCCATGTCTCGGCCATCGAGATCAAAGCCCTGGCCGAGCCCTTCATCCGGCGCCGGATTATCCGCCACCTGGAAAAGGACCGGATCGTTGTCTTCAGCGCCGGCATCGGGAGCCCCTATTTCACCACCGACACGGCCGCTGCCCTGCGGGCGCTCGAGATCAGAGCCCAGGTGATCATGAAGGCCACCAAGGTGGACGGGGTTTACAGCGCCGACCCGATGCTTGATAAGTCGGCTAAGAAATTTCCGACTATCCACTATATCGATGTCATCAAAAAAGGCCTCAAGGTCATGGATTCAACCGCCATATCTCTGTGCAAAGACAATAACCTGCCTATCCTCGTGTTCAACCTGAACAGGCGCGGTAACATCAAGAGGGCCGTCCTGGGCGAGAAAGTGGGGACTCTGGTCTATTAGGGGAGGGAACAGATGGTCAAAGGCGTTCTGAAGGCTCTCGAGGGCAAGATGAAGGTCTCGGCCGACCACTTCCGAAAGGACCTCAGCAAGGTGAGGACCGGCCGGGCCAACCTCAGCCTGTTCGAGGACCTCAAGGTGGAATACTACGGGACGCTGACTCCGGTCAACCAGTTGGCCAGCCTGGGCATACCGGACCCGACCCTCATCACCGTCCAGCCCTGGGATCCCACGCTTCTCGAGCCCATCGACAAGGCCATCCGCGCCGCCGACCTGGGATTCAACCCGCTGAACGACGGGAAGACGATCAAGGTTCCGATCCCGCCCCTCGATGACGAGAGACGCCGGGAGATGGCCAAGAAGATCAAAAAGATGCTCGAGGACGAGAAGACGGCCCTCCGCAACATGCGCCGTGAAAGCAAGGAGCAGATCGAGCAGCTCGAGAAGGACAAGAAGGTCACCGAGGATGACAAGTTCAACGGTCTGGAGCTGCTCCAGAAAGTCATCGACGATTATTCCAAGAAGATCGACGAGATCGCCGCGGCCAAGGAAAAAGAGATCCTCGAGCGCTGAGAGCTCGTCCCCCCTAAATAAAACCCCTTCCTGTTTAGACCTTTCTCTTCAGCCAGTTCTCCCTGGTGCCGAACTTCGTCCGGATGGTCACGCCCCAGCCGATGACGCTCAGACAGAACGAAAAAAGAAAACCCAGGATGGGGATGAATTTGATAAAGCTGACGACGACGAGCCCGATGACGACCGCCGCGGCGGGGGCCGGGCTCCGGTGGCCGAAGGACTTGCCCAGGCTCTCCCCAAAATAGTAAAAGAGCGCCACTTGGCCGAAGATCTTGACCGCCAGTCCGATGGCTCCCAGAATCAGCAGGAACGGGATTCCGATGAGGACGAGGGACAGGAGGCCGAAGACGAGGACCAGCCCGCCGAAGAGGATGACGGCGACAAACCCGGTCCCCACGACCGGCCAGAAGGCGGACCGGATTTGTGAGGAAGCCAGAGACAACTGGCGGGGAAAGAGGGAGGCCACGACCAGGCCGATGAGCAGCCAAACGAAAAACCCGATCAGCTTGATGATCAGGATGAGCGGGATCAAGGGGAAGGAAAAGATGCCCCCGCTGAAGAGCTTGGCGATGGCCTCTCCGCCCTTGAAATAAACAGTATCCTTCTCGATCACGCAGCCGGGTTCTTTTTGGAGCGTCCCGCCCAGCGAGACAACGTCGCCCTTGACCACTGCGGTCGCCTTGAGCGTGATGGCCGACCCGATTCCGGCGACCGAATCGCCGACTTCACCGCTCAGGGTAATCGATCCGCCGAAGACGACGATGTTTTCTCTCACCCTGCCCTCGACGGTGACGTGTCCGCCGAAAGAGATGATGCCGTCCTGGACCTCGCCCTTGGCGACGAAGACATCTTCTTTGACGCTGATGTCCTGGGTGCCGCGGAGCGGGAGCAGAGCCCCGGCCAGGAAGAGCGCGAGGAA
>DQHV01000181.1 GCA_003524335.1 Candidatus Aminicenantota bacterium
CGGCCGGCCCTCCCGCTTGAAGAAGCCTCCCGGGATTTTCCCCGCGGCATACGTATTCTCCCTGTAGTCGACGATTAGCGGCAGAAAGGGCTTCAGCTCCTTGACCTCTTTCTTTGAGGTCGCGGTGCAGAACATGATGGTCTCACCGTAGCGGACAAAGGCGGAGCCGTCGGCCTGACGGCCGATTTTGCCGATCTCGATAGACAGGGGACGGTTGTTGATGTCCAGGATGATGGTTTCAGACATGGTCATATCCAGGCCGGAGCCTACTTGCGCAAGCTCAGCTTCTTGATCAGTTGTTCATAACGGGCGGGAGCTTCTCTCTTCAAGTAGGCCAGGAGCCTCTTCCTCTTTCCGACAAGCCGCATCAGCCCGACCCGCGAAGTGAAGTCCTTCTTGTGGGTGTTGAGGTGGTTGGAGAGGAAATTGATCCGTTCGCTCCACAGGGCGATCTGGACCTCGGGAGAACCGCTGTCTTGGGGTTGGAGCCGGTTATCCCCGATGATCTTGGTCTTCAGTTCTTTGCTTAACACGCTCTATACTCCTATTCGGGTCCACATCTTAGCAGAATTCTCCACGAATGTAAATCGCGTATTTTCAGCATCTAAACGTCGGGAAAAGAGGTTCCTGCCCTTATTTCTTGCCGGCCTGGAGGATGTCTCTTCGCCGGATGAGCTCGCGGGCATAACGAGAGGCCTGCCCGCCCTGAGCGCTTTTGGCCCCTTCCAAGGCTTTCTCAACCTCGGCGATTGACATCTTGTTAATCTTTTTGCCCCGCTTGGGCTTGTCTTGTGGCTGTTCCTGTTTTTCTTCCGCCATGCGCCTATCCTTTCTCGCGATGAATCAGGGTAGTCAAAATAGGTGAAGGCCATAAGGATAGCAGAATTGCCCCCCTCCTGCAAGATCTCTTGCGCGTTCCAGATGATTCTAGTATAGTCAACAGCCGTGTACGGGCTGTATTCCTTCTTCCTCTTGATGGGCTTTCTGCTGTACGCTCCCGGATATTTCATCCAGATGAAAATCCGGAAAAAGGAGAGCCTTTTCCTTAAGGAACGGCTGGGAATAAAGCTTCCGGCGGCCAAGCCCGGGGCTCCATCGCTCTGGATTCACGCCGTCTCGGTCGGCGAAGTCCTGAGCCTGCGCCGTCTGGTATCCGAACTCAGGGCAAAACACCCCTCTTGGCCGATCTATTTTTCCACCTTGACCAACAGCGGATACAATGTCGCCAAACAGGCGCTTTCAGGAGTCGCGGAAATATTTTTAGTCCCCTTGGATTTTGGCCGGGTTGTCAGACGGTTTTTTTCTGTCCTCAGGCCTCAATTGTTCGTCCTCGCGGAATCGGAATTCTGGCCGCACCTCCTGCGTCAGGCCCGAAGGAGTTGCCGCTCCGTGATCCTGGTAAACGGCCGCATGTCCCGGCGCTCCTACCGCAAATACCGCCGCTGGAGAAGTCTGGTCCGGCCAGTGCTGGGCAATATCGACTACTTCCTCGTTCAGACAGAGTTGGACCGGGAGCGCTTGGAAGGCATCGGAATCCCAGCGCAAAGGATCGAAGTGGCCGGAAACCTGAAAGCCGAGGTTTGCCTCCCCGAGGTGAGCGTTGAAGAGAGGCACAATTTGAGGACTGCTTTCGGGCTTTCTCCCGAGAAAAAAGTGATCATAGCCGGAAGCACGCATAGGGGCGAAGAAACGCTGATCCTGAAAGCCTTCGCCGGAGCGAGGGAGATTCGGCCGGACCTTGCCGTGGTTATCGCCCCTCGACATCCGGAAAGGTCCCCGGAGGTGGAGAAGGCCGCCGTCGAGCTGGGCCTGAGGGTGATGAGAAGGACTCAGGTCGAATCCGACAAACCATGGGACGTGCTCATCCTGGACACGATCGGTGAGTTAACCAAGTTCTATGCCTTGGCCGACCTGGCCTTTGTAGGGGGGAGCCTGATCCCTCACGGGGGCCAGAACTTGCTCGAGCCCGCTTTTTATGGAANNCTTTATGGAAAACCGCTGTGCTTCGGGAAGCACATGGAGAATTTTGCCGCTCTGGCAGATGATTTCGTCAGCTCCGGGGCGGCTAGAATCGTACTTGGCCCGGAGGAGCTGGAGGATGTGTTCTTGATGAAGGATGAAAGAGCGCTGGAAGAAATGGGGCGGAGGGCCAAAGACCTTCTTCGCTCTCTCCAGGGAGCCACGGCCAGGACTCTTCAGGTCATCGAGTCGCGAATCGCTAAGGGCGGGGATTAAGAATGGACCCACAATCTGCTCCGGGAAGGAAAGGCCGCAGGGCCGGCATCCTGGCGATCGGGATTCTGCTCTACGGGATGTCCGGAGCCGTGCTGGGGCGTGCCCAGGAGTCCGGCGGCGAGAGCCGGCTCGACCGGGCTTTCTTTGGCCGGTTCGGACGCGATTTCACAGAGGTCATCGCGGCTCCCGCCCGTTGGGATCGGAGCGACCTCCTGACCCTGGCCGCAGTCTCGGGGACCGGGCTGCTCCTCATGACTTTCGACCAGGAGATCCGGGATTGGGCCCAGGGCCGGCGCACGGCATCCTCTGATAAGGCCTCGTCGATCATGAAACTATTCGGAGACGGTGCGGTTCTGCTCGGGCTTTCTGCCGCCATTTATGCAACCGGCGAAATAGGTGCTGACGATGGCCTAAGAAAGACGGCTCTGTTGAGTCTGGAGAGCCTGGCCACGACCAGCCTTCTTGTCTGGACGACTAAAGTCATCGTCGGCCGGGCCCGGCCGTACACCGAGGAGTCGAGCTGCAGCTTTCATCCGTTCTCCCTGAAAAGCAGCTTTTGGTCTTTACCGTCAGGACATGCGGCGGCCGCTTTTTCCGTGGCCACTACGATCGCCTTGCAGTCGAGGAGCATCTTCGTCGATGTCGTCGCCTACACTCTGGCGTCCCTGGCCGGACTCTCCCGCATCCACGACAATTCTCATTGGGCTTCCGACGTGTTCATCGGTTCCGCCGTCGGCTACTTTGTCGCCAAGAAAATCGCCGACCTCAACCGGACCGGAGAAAAAAGGATAGTGAGCCTGGGATTCCAGTGTTCAGCCGGCCGGCAGGCCCTGACCCTGAACATCGCCTTTTGAACAAGTGAACCCGTCGAGAAGGAGTTAAAGAGATTGCCAATGGCCAAGCTGCTGAAGGGGCGCTTCATCATGCTCTGGTTCATCGCTCCTTCCGTATTCGGTGGCGAGAACGTGACCCTTCGTTTCCCCGGCGGGACCGAGGTCGAGCTCGTCGCCCCGACTATTGAGCCCGGGCAGATTATTTTGGCCAGGCTTCTTCAGGCGCCGGATGTCAAGAAGGTCTCCATCCGGTTTAGAGATGCCGTCTATGAACTGACGCCGAGAGGGCAGGCCCTCGAAACATTCGCCCTGATCGGGCTTGATTTGGGTCTTAAACCGGAGTCCTATGAACTCAAAATGTCGGTTTTCCTTCAGGACGGCCGGGTCGAGGAGATGAAACACCAGGTTCTGGTCAGCGCTCGAGATTTCTCTGTCAAAAAGCTCTGGGTCAAAGAAGAGTTTGTNNCGAGCGGGAGTCGGAGATCCTGGAAATAGCCTACAGCGTCAGCTCCGAAAAGTGGCTCGGAGAGGGCGCGTTCGAGCGGCCGCATCCGGGCGAGACAAAGCCCAATTTCGGAGAAAAAAGAATCTATAATAATGTGCCGCGCTCAACCCATTCCGGAGTGGACATCGCGGCGCCGTACGGTTCTCCGGTCCGGGCTTCTAACTCGGGGCGGGTGGTGCTGGCCAGGGACCTCTACTTTTCCGGGAAAACGGTCATCATCGACCACGGGTTGGGGCTGTTTANNGGGGTGGCACGGCGCCAGTCCCCGCAGCCATCGGAGAGGCTTCCCCAAGCATGGGATAGGTTGACATCGGCGGCCGCTCTTCCTATAGTATGGCTTCATTTGGCCAAGACGGATGAAGGACATAAAGACACCGATCCTCAGCCTCTCTATGGCCAACGCCATCCGAGAGGCATACAAGCTCGGTCAGGAAGACGAGGCCCTGGAACCAATCGTCAAGGCTGACCTCTCCGGACAACCCCGGGGAAGGATCGGCGCTGGGGACA
>DQHV01000004.1 GCA_003524335.1 Candidatus Aminicenantota bacterium
GATCGCCGCTTTCTTTTTGGACTGGGTCAGGAGCGAAAGGATCAGAATGTCATTTTCTATCTGCCACTCGCTTAAACTGACAACCCAATCAAAACCCTTCGGAGCATCGTATGGTCTATTTGTTCTAGCCATTGGTCTTCCTTTTCAATCGGCGCCAAGGAGGCCGTAGATTTCCGCCAGGTCTGTCTCGGGCCAGGTTTCGTCAATCAGGCCGTTGGTGATGTCGACGTTGATGAACAGGCCGCGGTTCGTCTTTTTCGATTTCAGGATCGTGGCAACATAGTCCGCCATCCCCTTGAACTTGATGTCCCGATGAAGCCCGACACGGCAGGCCAGGACGATCCGGCCGTCGAAATATTCCGTAACCGGCGCGAACGGCGTTTCGCTGACCCCGAACTCCAGCCCGCGGAGGCCGCGCACTTTGGTCAGACTCGGGATCTGATGGAGCCAGTTGCCGCAGGAATGGATATACAGGCCGCCGAAAGCATCCGAGATCTGGTTGAGATAGGGGAGGCAGAAATCGTCGTGCTCTTCGGCCGAGATCATGACGCAGGCATCGTTGGAGACGGAGATGCCGAAACCGTCGGGGATCCAGGGCTGGAAAAGGCTGGGGACAAACTCGACCCTGGACCCGCGGACAATCCCTCGCTGCGCCCTGGCGCACTGGATCGTGAAATCGGTGACCACCTGGAGGAGGTGGTGGGCTTCCCAGGGATGGGTTTTGAGCGCCGTGAAGAATTCGGTGTGGCCCATGATGAGCGCCGCCGAATCCAGCGGCCCCTGGATATCGGTCAGCCGGATGGGGATGCGGCCTTCGGTTTTCTCGATGAAGTGCCGGGTAGTGTCGAGGATGCGTCCCATCTCGCCGGAGGATAGCGTTGGACGGGGGAGGTCATAGACTTTCGCAGGGTCGCCAAGTGCCAGCGGCTTCACCGAGGGGAAATTATCCTCCCACCAGACGACCTCGCAGCCGAACGCGGCCGGGATGTTGATGACCCCGAAGGCGGGGCACAGACAGGGGACGAAATCGCCCCGAAGCGACATCTGGTCGTCGATCTCGGCGAGCTGCGCCTTCAGGAATTTCGCCGGGTCAAGGAGACGCTCGCGGACCGTGTCCTCTCCTTCTGTCGAGAAGAGCGCCGAGCGGATGGGACGGCCGCCCCGAACCCTCGGTCCCACATAGCTGATGAGAAATGCCGGCCGCTCTTCGTTTTCCAGGCACCACAGCCGCCGCAAGAATGATTTGCTCTTTTCCACTCTTTCTGTGTCGATTGGCATCATTTTAGCGTCCGTACATTTCAGCCGCTTCCATCATGGCGTTGATGTTCTCAAGAGGCGAGCCGGGCGGGATGTTGTTTCCGTCCTGGACGATGAAACCCCGGAGCGGGGCCAGCACTTCGATGACCCGGCGGGTCGCTTCCCGCACCTGGGCCGGCGTGCCCGAATGGATGAGCATCGGGTTGACATTTCCGAGCAGCACGACCTTTCCGCCCATGACCTCGGCGATGCGCTCTAAGTCCACTTCATATCCGAACCCCTGGAATTCGTGGATGCGCAGTTCGTCCACAAAAATGTCGAGTAGGTGGCCGCTGCGGCCGCACATGTGGAGGCTCACCCGGCCGTCGAAATGGAAGCGCAGCCGCTTTTCGAATGGCAGGACGATATCGCGATAGGTTTCAGCCGAAAGGGAGACGGCCAGGTCGTCCGTCCAGGCGAAATCGCGCGGCGTCGGGAGTTTTTCCTCCTCCCAGCAGAAGTCGAGGTAGGCGATGAGCTTGTCAGTGACGATCCGGAGGAGCTCGCGAACGAAATCAGGACGCTCGGCGACGGCCAGGAATATCTCTGTCTTTCCCATGAGGTCGCCGGCGACGCCGAAGGGACCGTCGGAGGTGTGACTGAGAGAAGCCTGCGCGCCCGGGTAGAACACAGGGCCGCCCTTGAACCGGGCAGGATACTTGGAGGCGATGTCGATCATCCTCCTCCGGTAGGCGATCTGCTTGGCATTGAGGCCGGAATGGATGAAGTCCATGGCCTCGAGGCGGCGGAGGTCGGCCTCAGTCTTCACCCAGCCGGGCCCGACCCAGGGGATGTCGTCTTCGGGAAAAATAACCTCGCAGCCGAGGCTTCCGGCCTCGAAATTGTTCTGGAAGTCGGTCCAGGCTCCGACCCAGGGCCCGGTAATGGAGTAAGCATCAGTGCGGATATTTTCCAGCAGCCATTTCTGGGCGAGGATCTGAGTCCGCAGCATGACCTCGGGGTCGGCGTAGTAGTCGCGGAACTTCGTCCCGACCTGGGGGACAAGGAAGCGATGCGCGATGGCCGGGACGACGGGGACACGATCGGGTTCTTCGAAACGCCGGGCCGCCTCAACGCGCTTGCGCCGCGTTTCGAGCTCTTCGACCGTAACCCCGATTTCTATGACTCGAGCCATGATCTTTTGGAGATAAGATATCAAAACAGCTGACGAATGACAATATGCACTATTTCATGAAATATTTCTTGACAACGAGTCTCCTGAAACTTATCATATGGTTGCCGTAAAAAGAGGACAAAATGAGAAATCGACAGAATGTCGGGCTGCAAAAACTCCTTTTTGACGCCAAGGAAGCCCTGGAATCGCTGCGCAAGCAGATGAAGGTCACCGAAAATGTGATTCGGGGGATTGAAGGCCATTTGGCTACGAGCAAAAAAACACCCGGAGCGAGGGCTCTATCTGAGCAGCCCGTGAGGCAGGTAAGAGAAGAGAGCATAACTTATCAGAAACTTTTTAAAACGCAGCGTTCATCCGATAGCCAGGAAAGGCTGAGAAAACTCAGAGCGCTTAAGACTGGGTTCGGGTTAAGCCATCGAGAACTGGCCGGAATAGTTGGTGTGAGCGAGCGAACGATCTTCAACTGGCTGGGCGGAGAGGCTTCTTTGAATCGCCTTGCCCGGGAGAAAATCGATAAGCTGTTTAGGGTTTATGATATGGTCTCCAGGGAAATCAAACCGGAGGCTCGTCGCCGCTGGCTGTTTGCCCAAAACGAGCTGTTGGGGGATAGTGCCCATGACCTCCTGGTTGAAGGTGAGTTTGAAAAGGTACTGGCCGATATCGAGGCGATGAGAGAAGGAGTCCATGTTTGAGCCTTTCTTCCATGGAATTCAGTGGGCTTGTGTATCGGATACACGCGGCAGACAAGGATGCCCTTGATTCGGCAGCGTCAAAGGAATTTGGGGGAAGATGGAACAGGGTTAAAAAATATGCAACTCTCTACTTCAGCCTGACGAAAGAGACGGCTCAAGCAGAACACACAAGCCAACTTCTGAAAAGAGGGCTGACAACCGGAGATCTGTCCGATCGTTTGATAACGACAATTCGTGTGCACCTGACTCAGGTCCTTGATTTTACTGACCCCGGCCGGCAGAAAGAATTTGGACTAACGAAATCCCAGCTCGAGTCAGATGAGGAAGCCTGCCGCAAAAAAATCCTCGAGGTCTCCGAAAAGGCTAGGGCCCAAGGCTATGAAGCGATCCTTTCGCCTTCGGCGCGCTTTCCAAAAGGCAAAAACCTGAACATTTTTCCTGATAAACTGAGCAAGAAATCGTCCCTCAAAATCATCAAATCAGAGCGCTTAAAGTCAAAGCCGGTTGGTTCATAGAGGCGAAATTTTTCACTCGATTTTCGGCAGGCGCCGGAGACGAGCGTCGGTCCAGATGTCATTTTCATCCAGGCTCTTCGATGAGAATTCCGAAAGAATAGCGCCCTTGTCGCCGGCCTGGAACCAGTGGAGCGTATCCGGCGGCAGAGTGTACTGGTCGCCGGGCCGGAGTACGATCTCCCTTCCGATCGTGAAGAACTCCCTGTACTTATCCGGGATCCTGGCGTGGGGGTGCGGTGTCGACTCTCCGGGAACATAGAGAAAGACCTCTCCCCAGCGGCAGCGGAAGGTTTCCTGCTTGCCGGCGTTCTTCTCGCCGACCGGAGGATGGCGGTGCTCTGGGCAGATCTGGCGGGGCAGGAGGACGATCTCCTTGGCGCAGTAGCGGTCGTTGTTCTCGTAAGTGACGACCAGGAGACCGACATTGTCCAGGTCTCCCAGGCCGAAGTCGGAGATTTCGATGTTCTCCGCTTCTCGGTAAGCGATGGCGATATGCGCTTCTTTGAGCATTCTGGCCGCCCTTTTCCTGGCCATTATGACCTCCTCGAGTTTCATCTCGTGCTCCTATGCCAGAAGTTTTTCGATATCGTCTCTGCCGGCAAGAGAAGGCTGGGCCCCCATCTTTGTCGTTGCCAAGGCGGCGGCCGCGTTGGCGAACCGGGCGGCCTCGAGGAGCGGCCTTCCCTCGGCGAGCGCCACGGCCAGGGCTCCGTTAAACGCATCGCCGGCAGCCGTGGTGTCAACGGGTATGACCTTGAAGGCGGGCATAACTTCTTTCTTCTCCCTGGTGGCCACATAGACGCCTTTGGAGCCCAGGGTGATCAGCACCGCCTTTATCCCTTTCGCCAGCAGCGCGTCAGCCGCTTTGGCCAGGTCCGATTTCTTGATGAGTGTAATTCCCGTCAGGATCTCGGCCTCTGTCTCGTTGGGCGTGAGATAGGACACCCGCCTAAGGATGTCATCGCTCAGCGCCCTGGCCGGAGCGGGGTTGAGGACGACCGGCACGCCGGCGGAGGCGGCGATCTCCGCTGCTTCCCGCACCGTCTCCAGAGGCGATTCGAGCTGCATCAGGACGATATCCGCGGAGGTAATGACCGGTTTAGCCAAACGAACGTCCGCGACCCCCAGGCGCGAGTTGGACCCGGAGGCGACGGCGATACAGTTCTCGCCATCGGGGCCGACGATAATCAAGGCCACCCCGGAGGGAGCGTCTTTGTCCCGGACGATAAGATCGACATGTATCCCATCGCTGACGAACCCGTCCAAGGACTGCTGCCCGAAGACATCATCCCCGACCCGGGCGATAAAGTGGACCTCACCCCCGGCCCGGGCGGCAGCCACAGCCTGGTTGGCGCCCTTTCCTCCGGGTGCCATGAAGAATTCCCCGCCGAGCACGGTTTCTCCGGGCCGGGGGATCCGCGGCGTCCGGATCACCATGTCGGTGTTGGAGCTTCCGATGACGACGATTTTTTTCTTTGTGACAGAGGCGGTCATGATATCTCCCCGTTTCCAAGATTATATTCCTGAACCTTTCTGCTGGCAACACGGGAATGGTGGGGGGCAAATTGACAGCCCCTTACACCTATGCTAAACGTATCTCCGGAATCGATTGAAAAGCCACCTGATTCGAAACTGTCTTATCGTCTTTTCCGTATTTCTAGTGGGTCTTTGTACGGCGGCCTTGACCATGAGTCAGTCTCAGATACCAGACAAAGAGAAAATCCTCGCGGCTTTCTCTCTCCGCCAGGCCCTTCCTCCTGAGGTCTTCGGCTGGAAGACCGGCAGGGAAGACCAGGTTTTCACAAGAGACGATGTCTTTGACTACATGAACGGAGGCGGTGAGATCTACCTGGCCTATGATTTTCAGTTCGTCTTCGTGCGCGAGTATGTCCGGGAGGACGCGCCGTCCATCGTCGTCGAAATATACCAGATGTCTTCCTCCGAAGATGCTTTTGGGATTTTCACCCATGATACCGACGGTGATGAATTCGATCTCGGGCAGGGGGCGATCTATGCTGCCGGGCTGCTCCGCTTCTGGAAGGACAAAACCTTTGTCCGGATCCTGGCCGACCGGGAGACGCCCGAGGCCAAAGCCGTCATTATGGCCTCGGGCACGAAAATCGCCGGGGCGATTTCCCAAGACGGCGAAAGACCGGCCCTGGTCAAGGCCCTCCCCACAGAGGGCTTGAGGCCGAAGAGCCTGCGCTATTTCCACACCCTGATTTCGCTCAACTCCCACTATTATCTGGCCAACGTCAATATCCTGAATCTTTCGCCGGAAACTCAGGTTGTGATGGCCCGCTACAAGAAGGACGGCTCGGAAGCCCGGCTGCTCCTGGTCGAGTATCCCACGGTCGAGCGGGCGGTTGATGCCCACGGAAGGTTCGTGGAAATATTCCTGCTGGAACGGTTCGAAGCGGACCGGAAAGTGCTGCCAAAAAAGCTCGAGGACGGGAAATTCGCCGGCCTCGCGCGCAGCGGAAAACACTTGATCATTATCATNNTCACCCGGCGCGACTTCATCAAAGGCGCGGCCATGGGGACTCTTGGGATGGCCTTGTATGGGAAGGGTAAGCCGGTTTTCGCCGGAGCGAAAGCGGGCGCCGTTCCGCCCGCCGCCGAGAATCCCCAAAGTGTCGTTGTCTTGATCAGGAACGAAAAGGCCATCGGCGCAGCAGACAAAGTGGATGCGGCCGTTGTCCAAGAGATGATCGACACGGCCGTCAAGCAGTTCTCGGGGGAGGCGGATGCCGCCAAGGCCTGGGCGAAGTATGTTCGCGCCGACGATACGGTGGGCGTCAAGTTCACCCGCTGCGATTGGATGCGGGTCCACACCGATCAGGCCGTCATCGATGCCGTCGTGAAGAGAGTGGGGGAGGCTGGTGTCGGTCAGGACAAGATTTATGCCCAGGACGGCGGGCTCCCGGTCGCCAAGTGCACGGCTCTAATCAACGTGCCGTCGGTCAAGGTGCACACGCTGACGGGGATTGCCGTGGCGATGAAAAATTACATCAATTTCTCGCCGGCTCCGTCCAAGTATCACGCCCCGAGCACCAACCTGGGTGAAATCTTCCTGCTGCCGGACGTGAAAGGGAAAACCCGGCTGATCGTCGTGGACATCCTGAGGCCGTATTTCGGTCCCGGGCCCCAGATCAACCCTCTCCACCGCTGGAATTATCATGGCATAATGGTGAGCAACGATCCTGTAGCTGTGGAGAGCGTCTGTTTGAATATCTGCCAGGCCAAGCGCAACCTGTTCAAGGGCGAGCCCTGGCCGATTACGCCACCCCCCGACTTCATCGCGGCGGCGGAAAAGACATACAAGCTGGGGACGGGCGATCCGGCCAAGATTAAGCTCATCAAGGTGGGCTGGGATAAAGATATCCTGGTATAAAGCTATTCTTCGGGCGAGCGGCCGGCAAGCTTATCCTGGACCCTTCTCAATTCGTCCTGGGCGTCCCTGTAGAGTTTAGACTTGAAGGCGATTGTGTCGAGCTCTTTTGTCTCGTTCATCCTCTGTTTGAGCTTCTCGATCCGCGCCAGAAGCTCGGCCTCGCGCCGCTTTAGCCTGTGGATTTCCGTGCTGTTTAATCGACTCTTGTCCATTGTCCTTTCCTCATTTTCAAACCCCTTGGCTCGAGGTGGAGTTAGTATAGCCGATATCGGCAACGCAAGCAATGGCCGTTTCTTGACTGGACCGTGATCTTCCTGTAATATGACTTTCCCTCAGGTGGGGCTGTAGCTCAGTTGGGAGAGTGCTTGACTGGCAGTCAAGAGGTCGCCGGTTCGATCCCGGTCAGCTCCA
>DQHV01000031.1 GCA_003524335.1 Candidatus Aminicenantota bacterium
ACGACCGGAGCTCCTTTGTCAATCGAGTTCAAAAATAGCGACACCCATTCCTCTGACTACGATCGTATGGAACATACCCCGCGGCCGGGACACGCCGACTGGACGGCACACGATAAGTTTTTCGGGTTCAACGATTATCGCGGCGGAGGCCATTTCTCAGGCCGGCTGACACTCGGATTGGTCGCGGCCGGCGTCATCGCCAAGAAAATCGTGGAGCCTATTAAGATTCATTCTCGGGTCCTCCAGGTTGGGGGCGAGGACGACTTCCAGAAAGCCCTTAAGGAAGCGGTTGCCGGAGGGGATTCGATAGGAGGGATCGTCGAATGCCGCGCCGGGAATGTCCCGTCCGGTTTGGGCGAACCGTTCTTCGATTCCGTGGAGTCCCTGCTGGCCCATGCCGCGTATTCCATCCCCGGCGTCAAGGGGGTTGAATTCGGAGACGGATTCGCCGCTGCGGGCATGAGAGGAAGCGATTATAACGACGAGATCGTCGACGTTTCCGGTCGGACAAAGACCAATCATGCCGGAGGGGTATTGGGCGGAATCACCAATGGGAACGAACTGGTCTTTAGAATCGCCGTCCGGCCGGCGGCCAGTATCGCCAGGCCTCAACAAACGATTGATCTTCAGACGGGGAAGCCCGTATCTTTGACGATCGGCGGACGCCATGACGCCTGCATCGCCCTGCGCGTTCCAGTCATTCTGGAAGCGGTAACGGCCTTGGTTCTCGCGGACCTTTGGCTACGAAGCCGGAGCCTGCGGGGAGGCCGCCCATCCGCCCGGCGTCCCGCCGTTCGGGTTCCCGAACAACAGGAGGAATGATGGACCTGGAAAATATCCGAAACAAGATCGACTTGATCGACACGGAAATCCTCTCCGGCCTCCGTAACCGGCTTGAGCTCGCTCTTCTGGCGGGGAGGTTAAAAGGGTTCGTTCGTGATCCGGAGAGAGAGCGACAGGTTCTGCAGAACATGAAAGCCCGAGCCGACGGTTTCGTGAACCCGGGTTTTGTTGAATCTTTGTTCGAGACTATTATCGCCGAAAGCCGCCGCCTCCAGGAACAAAGACCCCGGCTGGCAGGATTTCAGGGAGAGTATGGGGCCTTCAGCGAGCAGGCCTTGAGATCATATGATCCCGGTGTCGTTCCCCTTCCCTGTCCGGATTTCAGGGGCGTCTTCGACGGCGTCGAAAAAGGGATTTTCGACCTGGGCATCGTTCCCATTGAAAATTCCCTGGCAGGGGCAGTCGCCGAGGTAAGCCACATTCTCATGAGGACCGACCTGCGGATCGTCGGCGAAACGACCCTCCCGGTCCATCACTGCCTGATGACCTTGCCCGAGACGGATTACCGTGAGATCAAGCTTGTCTATTCTCACCCCCAGGCGCTGGAGCAGTGCCGGTCTTTCATCCAGAGGAACAAACTGGAGCTGCGGCCGTTTTACGATACTGCCGGCGCCGCCAGGTGGCTTGTCCGGGAACGGCCGAGGGCGGCAGCCGTCATTGCCGGCCGTCTGGCTGCCGAGCTCTACCCTCTTGAAATTCTCAAGGAAAATATCGAGGATTTCCCGAATAATTTCACCCGATTCGTCCTGATTAAGGCTACGTCGAACGGGACCAAGGGAGATAAGTATTCGGTCGCCTTTTCGTTACCACACCGGGCCGGCTCACTCCAAAAAGTCCTGGGGCTGTTCGCTGCGGCCGGATTGAACCTGACACGAATCGCCTCCGTCCCTCTCCCCGAGCAGCCGGGAGATTATGGTTTTCTACTGGATTTTCAGGCCCAGGACGATGATCCCTGGGTAAGAGACGTACTGGAGAAAGTAGAGAAGGAAACTACTTATTTCCGCTGCCTGGGCTGCTACAAGGGGGCGGAAACATGAAGATCGCAGTGGTGGGTCTTGGGAGGATGGGAAGTTGGCTTGCTAGAAACCTTGTGGACGATCACTCCCTCGCCGTCAACGACTTGGACGAAACCTTGATGTCCCGCTTTCCGGGCGCCGTGCGCTTAGGCTCCTTCAAAGACTTGGCCTTGTTTAGGCCTCGCCTGCTGGTCAATGCCGTCCCTCTCGGCACAACTATCGAGGTTTTCCAGGCCGTTTTTCCCTTCTTGGACCCGGAGTGCCTCCTCTGCGACATGGCCTCGGTCAAAGGAGAGATTCCGCGCTGCTACGCTGAATCCGGCTTCCGGTTCGTTTCCATCCACCCCATGTTCGGCCCGACATTCTCCGATATGGACCGAGTGCGGCGGGAAAACGCCGTCATCATCGAAGAGTCCGATCCGGATGGCGCTGATTTTTTCCGCCGCTTCTTCCTCCGCTTTGAAATCTCCGTTTATAGATACTCCTTTGCAGAACATGACCGACTGATGGCCTATTCCCTTTCCCTGCCATTTATTTCCTCCATGGTTTTTGCTTCCCGCGTGGACGTCCGGACCGTGCCGGGGACTACATTCCGCAAGCACCTGGAGGTGGCGAGAGGAGTTTTATCGGAAGACGACAACCTGCTTTCAGAGGTCCTCTTTAATCAACACACGCTGAACGAGCTTGAAAAAACCGCCCGCCGCCTCGACTACCTTACGCATATCATCAGAGATCGAGATTCGGAAGAAATGCGGAAGGTCTTCCGGGCGCTGAGAGAAAATCTGGTCAATCCGTCCACATGAACAATCATGCTTCCCTCAATAATACCTATCCATCATCCGGTACTGAATGGCTTCGGCGACATGGGCGGGGCGGATATCTTCATCAGCGGCCAGGTCGGCGATGGTACGGCCCACTTTGAGCACGCGGTCATAAGCCCGGGCGCTGAAACCGAGCTTTGTCACCGCCGTCTCCAGGAGCTTCTGGGAGTCGGCACAGACGGGGCAGAATTTCTTTATCTCCCGCGTTCCCATCTGGGCGTTGGCGTAGATTTTGCGGCCCTGGAAGCGGAGGAGCTGCCTCTCCCGGGCATGAGTCACCCTTTCCCGGATGCGTTCCGAGCTCTCCCCTTCCGCCCTGGAGATGATGTCCTTGAATTTGACCTCGGGGACATCGACCTGGATGTCGACCCGGTCGAGAAGAGGCCCGGAGATCTTGGCGTAATATTTTTGTCGCTGCGCGTCCGTGCAATCATCCTCCCTCCCCGCCAGTCCTCGGAACACGCCTTCGCAGGGTTGTGTTGGCAAGTTGCCGTTTGACGTTAAAGGCAAAAAAGTCGGTTTCCAGGGAGAAATACCCTGATTTTTTGAGGACATGAGGCGACTACATCAAGGTCCGGAGGCTCGATTCGAAGCTCACCAGGCGCGCTCTTTCTCTCAAGTTTAATGTTGGCGACATTACGATATATCTTTGGGAAAAGAACCGAGTGAAGCCGTCTTTAGCGCAGGTTCCAAAGATTATTGAATTTCTGGGCTGCGTTTCTTTCGAGAAAGAAGCAAAGGACTTGGGAAACAGAATTCGGGAATAGCGGCGGGTTCATGGGCTGTCCCAGAAGAACCTGGCCCACTTAATAGGCATTGATGCTTCCACCATTGGAGCCTGGGAAAAAAGAAAAAGTCGACCTCTAAAAACGAACCTAATAAAACTGATTTCGATGCTTGACTCTAAAACTCTGCGTCCCTAAAATCGTTGAGAAACAGCTGCCCCTGCCCGCGAAAGGCGAG
>DQHV01000221.1 GCA_003524335.1 Candidatus Aminicenantota bacterium
CAATGGCTAGAACAACCAGACCATACGATGCTCCGAAGGGGTTTGATTGGATTGCCAGTGCAACTGACTGGCAAGTCGAGAACGACGCCCTGATCGTCTCGCTCCTGACCCAGTCCAAAAAGAAAGCGGCGATCCTATTCCGCGCCGAGCAGCCGGCCGTCTGGCGGATCACCTTCTTTCCGCCCGGCATCCCCCCGGAATACCGGGAAACCGCAGCGGCCAGGCCCGTGTTGACGCCGCTTCCCCTCGAGGTCGAAAAAACCGCCGGCGGACTGCTCGTTCGCGGTGCCGACCTCGCCCTGGAAATTCGATTCCGCCCCTGGCTCATGCGCTTCCTTGATAGCGCGGGTGAAGAGGTTTTCGGCGAAAACCCGGACGATGTCGACGGACTCGGCCGCCCCTTCGTGCTCCCTCTCGGTTATGTGGCAAGAAACGACGCCGTCTCCGAAATCTCCGAGTCCTTCAAACTCCGGCCCGGTGAACGTCTCTTCGGCCTCGGGGAAAAGTTCACGGCACTCGACAAGTCCGGGCGGCGCGTCGTTTCCTGGACGCAGGATGCCCTGGGCTCGACGAGCGAGCGCTCCCACAAGAACATTCCCTTTCTCTGGAGCAGCCGCGGCTACGGCCTGTACCTCGACTCCGCAGCGCGCATCACCTGGGACCTGGGCGCGACCTCGTGCCAGTCGGCAACCCTCCGCATCGAAGACAGTGTGCTCGACGCCTTTCTCTTCAGCGGTGAATCGCCGGTCAAGATTCTCGACCTTTACGCCAGTCTCACCGGCCGGGCGCCGGTGCCGCCCAAATGGACGTTCGGGACCTGGCTTTCCAGCGGCGGCACCCACAGAACACAAGAAGAGGTCCAGAAACTTGTCAGCGGTCTCGAGCGGCACGAGCTGCCCGCCGATGTCATCCACATCGACACCTGGTGGATGCGGGAGCGCAAGTACTGCGATTTCCAATGGGACCGGGAGGCCTTTCCGAGGCCGGAGGTGCTCATCGACGTGCTTCATCGCCTCGGACTCAAGCTTTCCCTCTGGGAGCATCCTTATATTTCTATCGAGAGCGAGCTGTTCGCCGCCGGAAAAGAAAAAGGCTATTTTGTCCGGCGGCCGGATGGCGATATCTACGTTATCGATTACGGGCTTTCCCTCGCTCCCAAGCCGGACGGCCGGATCCGCCCGGCTTCGGGCAAGGGTTCATGGAACACCCAAGTGGCCATCGTCGATTTCACCAATCCGGAGGCGGTCGGCTGGTTCAAGGACCTCCATCGGCCGCTCCTGAGGATGGGAGTCGATGTGTTTAAGACTGACTTCGGAGAGAACATCCCCGNNCGACGGGAAAACCGGCGCAGCCATGCACAATGTCTATCCGCTGCTCTACAACCGGGCGGTATTTGAAGTCACGCAAGAAGAGAAAGGATACGGCGTCGTTTGGGGAAGGTCGGCGTTCGCCGGGAGCCAGCAGTATCCGCTCGTCTGGTCGGGCGACCCGGCGGCGGATTTTCAGAGTCTCGCCTCAACCATCCGCGGCGGGCTTTCCGCCGGAATGTCCGGCCTCCCCTTCTGGTCGAACGACATCGGCGGCTACCGGGGAATGCCGTCGGCAGAGCTCTATGTCCGCTGGGCTCAGTTCGGTTTATTCTGCTCCCACAGCCGGATGCACGGCGACAGCCGGCGCGAACCATGGCATTTCGGCGAGGAGGCGATGTCCATCGTCCGGAAATATGCGCTCCTGAAGTACGAGCTTTTCCCCTACATCTATAGCACGGCTTTCGAAGCCGGCCTGAAAGGGCTTCCCGTCATCCGGGCGCTGCCCCTTGGCTTTCCCGATGACCCGAATGTCTTCGATAAGGATTTCGAATACATGTTCGGGCCGTGGCTTCTCGTTGCCCCCGTCATAGAGGCTGGAGGAAAGCAGGCGGTCTATCTGCCCGAAGGAACCTGGTTTGACTACTGGACTGGTGAAGAGTCAGTGGGGCCCAAGAATCTCAAGCTCCATGTCCCGCTCGATATGCTTCCACTCTATGTCCTCGGCGGAGCCATCATTCCCCGGATGCAGCGCGCCTGGCGGATCCCGGAAGAGCGCGTGGACCCGCTCATCATCGAGGTCTGGCCGCACGGACAATCGAGCTACAACCTCTACGAAGACGAGGGAGTCACGGAATTCAGGTGCGATCAAGGAAAGAATGAGATCGCCTTCGAATGGTCCGGCCCCCTGCCGCGACGGATCGTCCTTCATTTCAGGGGGATCGGCAAGCCCAAGAAGATCTCCCTAGTCAGGAGCGAGGAGCCGGCTAAGACTCAAGAGCTTGAAGGGATGGACTTAGAAAAAAAGTATGTGTTGGCCATCCCAGAAACCGCCGGGGCGCATCTGCTGCTGGGGTTTTAATTCCTGCCGGCCCAGCCGTCGTGGGTGATCCGGAACCGCTCTTTGCCGTCGTCGCTTTCGAGCAGAGCTTCCCACTGGTTCCAGGTCGTCATGATCCGGGGCGGCCATCTGTAGCCCTTGACCNNAAGTGGGTTTTCTGTTTGTAATAGACCTGCCGTAGGGCCCACTTGGCCTCCTCTTCCGGCCTGAGGATGAAAGTATCCTTTCCTTCACCGACTGCCCGGTCTGAAAATTGGACATAGCCCCACATCTCGGGGTAGTGGATGTTGATCAAGCCGGTGGGCGCCCAGACCCAATTGTCCTCGGGCAGGGGTTTGCCCGTCGTGGGATCTGCGAGCTTGGAATACTTCCCGTCCTTGACCTCGACGCGATACTCGACCCGGGAGAAGTCCACCCTCCACTGGTCTCCGGCCGACGGTGGTTTTTTCTCCGGAGCGCACTCCTTCAGGATCTTCCAGGGCATGGCGATCTCGACGCTCCAGCCCTTGTCTTTGTCCCCGGGCTGATTGACCGTCCCATCGCAGAAAACCTTCGCCTTCATACCCTGGATGTCCCAGGCGTGGACGGCCGGGCCTCCATCGCGGTAGGGTTTGACTAGGAGAAGATCCCACGGCGTGCCGAGGGCGTTCATCTCGAGCTCGTAATAGAGATGTGTGCTGCCGGAAGGATCGATGAATACCTCAAAATCGTTGTCATAAAAAATGATCGAATCGCGCTCGGTGAGCGTCGCCCAGATATCCGGTTCCTCGAGCTCGGCCCCGATATAGAAATATTCTCCGTCCCAGAGCATCTTGGCGCGGGTTTTGAACCGCGGCTTTGGCCTGAGCGAGCCCTCGATATCCGCGAAAAGCCCGGTCCAGGCGGCCTTTCTCCAGACCGGGTCGTCCAGCTTGCCGTCGACAGTCAACGGCTGCGGCGTGCGGTAACATACATAGCTGGGTGGAGCGAAAGGAATCTTGGGCTCCGGGAACGTCNNCCCAATAACTTGAAAATGGTCCTGAAATTCGGGGACACGATACCGAATTCAGAAATTCGGTTCATGTCCCCGAATTCCCGTATCGTGTCCGGTAGGTTTTGGCCGCCTCGATCATGGCCACGATGTTCTGCGGAGGGACGTTGGGCATGATGTTGTGGACCTGGGTAAAGACAAACCCCCCGCCCGGGGCCAAGGTTTCTATGCGCCTCCGGACGTGCTCGTCGATCTCCCGCTCCGTTCCGAGCGGCAGAACCCTCTGGGTGTCGCACCCTCCGCCCCAGAAAGTGAGGTCCTTCCCGAACTCCCGCTTCAAGGTCTCCGGCTCCATCCCCCGGGCGCTCGTCTGGACGGGGTTGATGATCTCGACGCCGGTCTCGATGAGGTCGGGCAGAAGCGGCGCGATCGCACCGCAGGAATGGAAGAAGAGATGGAGGCCGGACCGTTTGCGCACCTTCTCGTAAATCATTTTCTGCCTCGGCTTGAAGAACCGGCGATACATCTGCGGTGATATCTGGAGCGCGAGCTGAGTCCCCAGATCATCTCCCATCTGGATGATCTGAATATGGCCCTCGACGGCGTCCAGGAACTTCTCCAGGTTCTCAAGGTGGATCTCGGTGAGCCGGTCGAGCAGCGCTTCGGCCTTCCTCGGACTTTCTGCCAGGTCGACTAGGAACTGGTCATTTCGGCACAGGTATTGACCCCATTCAAGGAGGTTTCCGCCGAAGCCCGCCATAATGGCGAAATCGGTGGTCTCGGAAAGCCTTTTGGCCCGTCGCCGGATGTCCGCCAGATGCTCTCCAGTTAGAGGCTTATGCCATGGAGCCGTGGGCAATGCGGCCCAGGTTACCCGGGCCATCAGGTCAGGAAGCTTGTCCAGAACCGACAGGTCCCGTCCATCCCATTCCAAAAGCGGAAAGTGGGTCTGGCTGAGGTAGTAGGCGCCCTTGGGCATGGAGCCGATGATCGAACCGGTTGAGCTTCGGACCAGCCAGCCGCCGGAGCCGTCCGGTTCGAAGTTCGCAGAGGCGGGAATTTTCGCGGCCGAACCGTCGGGGAGGGTGAAATCCTTCCAGTCTGAGTCCGCAGTCAGGAAGGCCCGGCCGAGGTCGATCACGTCGGCTTCGAAGTAGTCCAGGATCGGGTCCTCGGGTTGGGCGAGCTGCTGGACGACATCGTAGACGTCCGTAGATCCGGCCGAGAGGCCAAGGTACTTCTTGAGGTTTCCGTAGGCGACGGCCGTGATTCCTGTCGAGCGCATGGCGCCGAGGTCGATCGGCACTTTGTCCGGCTCCCGATGGGCGATGGCGCTGAGCACCCGTTCCCGCCTGGTCATGGGACACTCCTCCGGAGCTTCGCTTCAATTCTCATCGATTTCTCTCTTGATTTTGTTCATTTGAGGCAGATAAGTCAAAAAAAAGTTTGCCTTAAATGTCGAGTATTTATATAATATTAGTAAGTTTTACGGAGAGGAGGAAATATGTCCGTGAAAAAAATCTCGATATTGGCTATCGTCTTTGCTCTCGGCCTCTCGTCTTCCGGTCTCGCAGCCGGTCCTCAGCAGTCCCAACAGGACCAGCAGAAAGCGATGGAAGCCTACCTGAAGATGATGGCGACAAACGAGAACCACGCCCACTTCAAGACCTTCGTCGGAGACTGGACCGTGGCCACAACGGCCTGGATGCAGCCGGGCGCCCCGCCGGAAAAGAGCCAGGGTTCCGGCCGGGCCGAGATGCTCCTGGGCGGGCGGTTCCTTAAGATGGAATTCAAGGGGACGATGTTCGGCCAGCCGTTCGAGGGGATCCAGATCGTCGGCTACGACAACATGAAAAAAAAGTACATCACCTTTTGGATCGACAGCTCCAGCACGGCCTTCTTTCTCACCGAGGGAACCCGAGACGAGGCCTCGAAAACGATGACCGAAACGGGAGTCTGGCCAGATCCGATGACGGGCGGGACCATGAAGGTAAAGGGCATCACCAAGATGGTCAGCCCCGACGAGTTCACCTATGAAATGTACATGGTCGGGCCCGACGGGAAGGAATTCAAGTCCCTGGAGAACCGCGCCGTCCGGAAAAAATAATCAAGTTGGGGCGTCCTTGGCGATCTCAGCGGCCATAATCCGGACCATCTCTGCGTTGGTCATGGGATGCCAACCGTGTCCCTTCATCGGCCGGCCGTACTCGAATGAGCCCGCATAATAGGGGTTCTTGGTGTTCTTCAGGAAGTCCTCGAGCATGTAGACGGCCAGGTTGAGGTAGTAGTCGTCCATGTCCCCGCAGTAGATATGCAGCTTGCCAACGAGCTGCGGCCCGATCTTCGGCCAGTTGGTCTCGATGTAGTGACGGACGTCATAGCCGTTGTCGCGCATGTAATTAGCGACTTCGCGGTCGATCTGTCCGGTCATCTTGTCCCAGAGGGGCTTGGGATAGCCGTCCTC
>DQHV01000135.1 GCA_003524335.1 Candidatus Aminicenantota bacterium
TGCGGAGGGCTTTCGGAGGGACTCCCCCTCGCTTGATAAACAAAAGAAAGGAGGATGTCCCTGCACTGGGCTTGCGTTTAGAAGAAAAACACCTAAAATAGGGATTCCTGCATGCTTCTGCCTACCGAAGGAGAAAAGGAGATGAGACGACGCCTCCCGATTGCAGCCGGCACTGTTGTGGGATTCTTAATATTGCTTTCTGCACACCCATCCATCCGGGGTCAAGAGACCTCCGCTGTCCGGGCGCTCACTGTTTTCAACGTCAAGGACTTCGGGGCAACCGGCATCAAGACAGATAAGGCCCGTGAGTCCATCCAAAGGGCGGTGGACGCCTGCGATGAAGCCGGGGGAGGGATGGTCTATCTCCCTCCCGGTGAGTACACATCCGGGACCATTCATCTCCGTGCCCATGTGCGCTTCTTCATCGAAGCGGGGGCAACACTCTTTGCCTCCCGCGAGAAGCAGGACTACGATAAAGAGGCACTCTTCTACGGCGAGGACCTCGTCAACATCACCATCGAGGGGAGGGGCTTGGTGGACGGCCAGTCCGAGTACGAATGGCGCCTCAATGACATCGACGACCGCTTCATCCGTGACAACCAACTGCTGATGGAGGCGGCGGGCAAACCGCTCCTGCGGTCGTTCCCGAAGCCCAACGCCCTGCCCAAGATGGTCCTTCTGCTGCGCTGCAAGGATGTCCGTATCGCCGGCGTCAGCTTCATGCACTCGCCGAGCTGGACGATCCATCCCTACGGCTGTGAGCGCATGGTCATTGACGGCGTCTACATCTACAGCAGCTTGAAAGAGGGGGTTTGGGCCGATGGTATCGACCCCGACGGCTGCAAGGACTTGCGGATCTCAAACTGCACGATCGAGACCGGCGATGATGCCATCGTCTTCTACTCTATGAACTGGTTCGGCCCGGCTTTGCCCTGCGAGAACATCACCATCACCAACTGCCGGCTGTCCTCAGCCTCCTCAGCCCTGAAGTTTTGCGACGGCAACATGAACTGCGTGCGCCGGGTGACAGTTTCGAATTGCGTCATCACCGACTCGAACCGCGGCCTCGCCTTTATGGTTTTCGATGGCGGGTATATCAGCGATGTCGTCATCTCCGACCTCACCATCGACTGCGTCCGGCACGACTGGTTCTGGTGGGGGGACGGCGATCCGATTCATTTCAACATCAAGCGGCGCAGCGAGGTGCATCCCCAGGTGAAATGGGAGAACGAGCCGCCGGCCGGATCCATCCGCAACATTAAACTCCAGAACATCATCGCCCGCGGCAAAGGATCGAGCTTGATCAACGGCCATCCGATGAGCTGGCTGGACGGCGTCTCCCTGGAAAACATCAAGCTTTTCTTGGCCGACGACCCCCGGGCGCCCATCCAGAAGGTCGAGCATGCCCTGAAGTTCCGCTGGGTCCGCAATCTCAAGATCCGCGGCCTGGAAGTCATCTGGGAGAAGCCCGAGTCGGAGCGCTGGGAGAGCGCCCTCTATTTCGAGGATGTCAAGGACCTCGAGGTAGCGGATTTCTCAGGCCGGCAGGGCCTGCCGGGAGCTGCCGATGCGGCCGTCAGCCTCAATCAGGTTGAGCAGGCCCGTTTTCGCCGGAACCGGGCCGCTGCCGGGACCGAGGTATTTTTCGACATCCGGGGTGAGCGCAGCCGCGCCATCTATCTTTTGGACAACGACCTCCTCGAAGCCCGCGTTCCTTACCGGGTCTCGCCGGAAGTCAAGCCGGATGAGATAAAACCCCAGGGCAATCTTGAGAAAGCGGGGCGGTGAGCCAGGCCTCGGGCGAATTGTCGAAGGGCCTCTCTCAACAGCCGCTAAGAGCCGAGATCAGCCAAAGCTCTGGATAGCTTTCTCCTCGCTGTCAAAGATCTCCAGAATTCGGGTCAGCCCGGAATATTGGAAGATGAGCCATATCTTGGGAGACAGGCAGGCCAGCTTCA
Source organism: Candidatus Aminicenantota bacterium (assembly GCA_003524335.1). Taxonomy (GTDB): domain Bacteria; phylum Acidobacteriota; class Aminicenantia; order Aminicenantales; family UBA8522; genus UBA8522. The sequence continues at coordinate 1,959 of DQHV01000135.1, forward strand.
GCCGGCCCTTTTTTTCCTTGACTGCCGAGTAAGAGGCGACGATGTCGCCGATCCCGTAGCTGTCGATGAAATCCACTTTAGCGAAGTTGAGCAGGATGTCGGATTTCCCCTCGGCGAGCTGTTCGGCCACCTGCCTCTGAAGGGTAGGAGTGAAGTTGTCGCTAAGCCTGATCTCACCGGCCAGGTCGACGACGATGATGCCTTCCTTTTCGCGGACCTTTACGGACATCGCTGCCCTTTCTTTCCTGCCCTCGGAATTCCACGCATCCCGAGTATCCAACTTCCCATCATCCATTATGTCGGAATCAGGCCCCCCTTGGCAAGGGGTTTGTTGGCCCCTGATATTCGATTATTTAATAAGGGTGAAGGTGGCGCAGACCGAATCGGGTTTAAACTCCGAGAGGTCGTCCGTGTACTGTCTGACGCAGAGCTGACTCTGCTGCCCGTTGCCGTAATCCGCGCCCGTTACTTTAAACCTGATCTCGGCCAATGTGCCTTCGCTCCCGACGGGGATCGCCGTTCCACCCCCCAAGAAACCCCCGACTTTCAGGCTGCCCGAGCCGATTTCGTTCCCATCGACCGCCGCCCAGCCCCCGGTGAGAGTGCCGGGGCCCACTTCCTGGAACTGGAACATCCGGGAGTCGAAGGTCACATCCAGGCCGAAAACGCGGATCTCGCTATTGTTCGCCTTGATGAAAACAGACGCAGAGACGACGGCGTCTCCAGCCGCAGAAACGGGATTACAGAAGAGAGAGATTGTCGGCTCGTCGGCTTCGAAGTCCGCCGTCGTGGGGTTCTTCTTGCAGCCGGAGGGGCCGATCAGGAAAAAGGAGAAGAGGACTATTCCGAAACCGGCCTTCACTATTGTCATCGGCGGCACCTGACTATTATATCCATTATTTAGTCGTATGGGAAGATTAGGGGGAACGTCCCCTCTGTATGGCGGCGTTCGTCCGCCTTTACAATAATGCGAACCTGCATTATTATAGGGATGAAAAAGGAAGATCCATGATCCGTTCCACAACCATTATCTGTGTTCGCCATAACGGCCGCCTCGCCATGGCGGGGGACGGCCAGGTCTCCATGGGCCAGACGATCCTCAAGCAGACGGCAAGGAAGATCCGCCGCCTGCATAAAGACAAGGTGCTGGCGGGCTTCGCCGGCTCCACCTCGGACGCCTTTGCCCTGTTCTCCCGGTTCGAAATCAAGCTCGAAGAGCACCGGGGCAACCTTTCCCGGGCGGCCATCGAGCTGGCCAAAGACTGGCGCCTAGACAAGGCTCTGCGTCAACTCGAAGCCCTGCTCATCGTGGCCGACAAGGACAGCGCCTTCCTCATCTCGGGCACCGGCGATGTCGTCGAGCCAGACGACGGGATCATCGCCATCGGCTCGGGCGGGCCCTACGCCTTGGCCGCCGCCCGCGCCCTGATCCGGCACACCGGCCTCACGGCTAAGGAGATCGCCCTTGAGGCGCTCCTGATCAGCGCCGGCATCTGCGTTTACACCAACGATCAAGTCACACTCGAGGAGCTGTGAGAGAGTCGCCATGACACAGCCCAAAGCCGTCCGCCAAGTCCCCGAAGAGACGAAAGACACGGAGCTCACTCCCCAGGAGATTGTCGCCGAGCTCGATAAATACATCATCGGCCAGAAGGGAGCCAAGAAAGCCGTGGCCATCGCCCTGCGGAACCGCTTTCGTAGGAGGAAGCTCCCTCCCGAGCTGGCCGATGAAATCGCGCCCAAAAACATCCTGATGATCGGACCCACGGGCGTCGGCAAGACCGAGATCTCCCGCCGCCTGGCTAAACTCACCTTCTCACCTTTTCTCAAAATCGAGGCCAGCAAGTTCACCGAAGTGGGTTACGTGGGCCGGGACGTGGAGTCGATGATCCGGGACCTCGTCCGCATCTCCGTCGACATGGTCAAGCAGGAGAAGATCGAGGAGATCCGGGAAAAGGCCAAGAGCAACGTAGAAGAGAAGGTCCTTGACCTGCTCCTGCCGCCTTCGAGACGGAAGGAGAATGCCCTGGCGGAAGGCGATTACGACCGGTTCCTGGAAACCCGGGAGAAGCTGCGCAAGCAGCTCAGTGAGGGTGTCCTGGACGACCGCCTGGTTGAGATCGAAGTCAAGGAGAAGATGGCCTCTCCGTTCGAGGTTTTTTCCAACCAGGGAGTGGAAGAGATCGGGATCCACATTCAGGAGCTCCTGCCCGGATTCCTGGGGGGCAAGTCCAAGAAGCGACGCGTGAAAATCCGGGAGGCCAAGGAGTTCCTGCTGGAGGACGAAGAGAGGCGTCTGGTCGACATGGAGCAGGTGGCCCGGTTGGCCGTGGAGAGAGTGGAACACTCGGGCATCATCTTCCTGGATGAGGTGGATAAGATCGCCGGCCGTGAATCTGGTCACGGCCCGGAGGTCAGCCGCGAGGGCGTCCAGCGTGACCTCCTTCCGATCATCGAGGGCACGACGGTCAACACGCGCTACGGCCTGGTCAGGACCGATCACATCCTGTTCATCGGTGCCGGCGCCTTCCATGTTTCCAAGCCGGCCGACCTCATCCCCGAGCTGCAGGGCCGATTCCCCATCCGTGTGGAGCTCACTCCGCTCAACAAGGAGGATTTTCTGCGCATCCTGATCGAGCCCGAAAACGCCCTGATCAAGCAGTACCGGGCGCTGATGGAAACGGAGGGTGTGCACGTCGAGTTCACCGGCGATGCCATCGACGAGATCGCCGACATAGCCGAAAAAGTCAACGAGGATGCCGAGAACATCGGCGCCCGCCGCCTGCACACCATCATGGAGAAGGTGATGGAGGAGATCTCCTTTGCGGCCCCGGGAATTGCGGACAAGAACATCTTGATCGACAGATCATACGTCCAAGACCAGCTTCGGGATATCCTCAAGGACCAGGACCTGCGGCGGTTCATCCTCTGATGGAGAGGCGCAGCTTTCTCCCCCTAATTGTCTCCAGTCTGATCGCCCTGGCGAGCTGCGGAAAAAAGGGTCCGATCGAGCCGCCGTTGGTGCGAGTCCCTCAGGCCGTGGAAGACCTTGTCCTCATCCAGAGAGGCGCCGCGTTCCTACTGACTTGGACCAACCCTACGGCCTACGTCGACGGGAACCCGCTCGACGAGGTGACGGAGGTGGAAATCTGGATGATAAAGGAGGACCGCAAGGCCGAGACCGGCCCCAAGACGTGGACCGCAGAGGAGTTTGAAAGCAAGGCCGAGCTCCTTGCCCGAATCAGCAAAGATCAGTTTGCCCCGCTCCTTTCGAGGGACACGACAACCAAAGCGAAACTGGTCCACAGCCATGCCTTGGCCGGCGAGGATATTGGGCAGAAAGTCCTGACCTTCTCTGTTCGGGTGAGGGACCTGAAGAAACGGGTTTCCGGGTTCGCGGTGCCCTCTTCTCTGGAAGCTCTGACTCCGCCGTTTCCTCCCCGAAATGTGCGGGGTGTTGTCTTTGAGGACCATATCCAGGTGAGCTGGGAGAGCCCGGAGCAAGCCAGCAAGGAAGCGCCCTCTTCCAAGACTGCAGGTTACAACGTTTACAAGTTGGACGGGGAAAACCCGACGTCACCGCTGAATTCGGCTCCGCTCAAGATGACTGAGTTCCGAGACAAAGATTTTTTGTTTGGCCGGACCTACCGGTATTTCGTCCGGGCCGTCCTGGAGACGACACCACCGGTGGAGAGCGAAGATTCGGAGACCGCCGAGGTCATCGCTAAGGATGTCTTCCCTCCAGCTCCACCCTTTGGATTGACGGCCATCGGCGGCCCGGGCTTCATCGCCTTAAGCTGGGAGGCAGGCGGGGAATCCGACCTGACCGGTTACACGGTCTGGCGCAGGGAGGTTGGGAAGGGCGATTTTGTCCTGGTCGCCAGCCTGCCGGCAACGGACAGCTCCTTCTCGGACTCGAAGGTTGAAAAGGGAAGAAATTATGAATATGCTATGACTGCACTGGATGGTGCCGGGAATGAGAGCCGAAAGTCGGCCGCTGTACTCGGGACCGCAAGGGACGACTCCCCTTAATGAAAATCTATCGGTTTGAGCACAAAAAGGAAATCCTCTTCGGCGTCCTCAGGGAAGAGAACCTCCATCCTGTTTCCGGCTCCATTTTTATGAAGTATCGGGTTGGGGAGAGGAGCATTCCTATCAGCCAGGTCGCACTCCTCCCGCCCGTTGAGCCGACCAAGATAGTGGGCGTCGGCCGGAATTATGAAGCGCACAGCCGGGAACTCGGAAACCCTGTTCCCAAGGAGCCGTTGCTCTTCTTGAAGCCGCCCTCGGCGGTCATCGGACCCGGCGGCGTCATATCTTATCCGGAGATCTCAGAGAGAGTGGATTATGAAGGGGAGCTGGCTGTGGTTATCAGAAAAAAAGCGCAGCAGCTTCCCGAGCGGGCGGACGTCGAGGAGTTTATCCTCGGTTACACCTGTTTCAATGATATCACGGCCCGGGACCTCCAGGCTAAAGATGTCCAATTCACCCGGTCCAAGTCTTTCGACACGTTTGCCTCGATCGGACCCTGCATCGCTACCGGCCTCGACCCGGCCGGGTTGCGGATCAAGACCTTTCTGAACGGCAAGCTCAGGCAGTCCTCGAGCACCCGGAAGATGCTCTTCCCGGTCTCTTTTCTCGTCCGCTTCGTTTCCCGCATCATGACACTCTATCCGGGCGATGTCATTACCACCGGAACTCCAGAAGGGGTTGGCCCGATGGTCCCCGGGGACAGGGTAGACGTCCAGATAGAGGGTATCGGGACCCTCTCCAACACGGTTGCGGCGCGCGAACCGCGAGGCGCGTTACCGGCATAGCCCAGAACTTGGAGAATGGAGGAAAGAATGAAGTTCTTCCTGGACACGGCAAACCTGGCCGAGATCAAGGAAGTGGCCGGCTGGGGGATTCTGGACGGCGTGACCACGAACCCCTCGCTCTGCGCGAAGGAGAACATGGCTTTCGAGGATCTCGTCAAGGAGATCTGCCGCTATTGTCCCGGGCCCGTGAGCGTAGAATGCGTCTCAGCCCGGGCTGCTGAGATCGTCCCCGAGGCCCGCAAGCTGGCTGCGCTGTCCTCCAATATCGCGGTCAAAATCCCCATCGGCCTCGAAGGGCTGAAAGCCACACGGGTCCTCTCTCAGGAAGGAATAATGATCAACACCACGCTGATCTTCTCCCCCAGTCAGGCGCTCCTGGCCGCCAAAGCGGGCTCTCGCTTCGTCAGCCCGTTCATCGGCCGGCTCGATGATATCTCCCAGGAGGGGATGGAGGTTATCGAGCAGATCCTGGCCATCTTCGACAACTACTCGTTCGAGACCGAGGTCATCGTCGCCAGCATCCGGCATCCCCGCCATGTCGTCGACGCTGCCCTGCTCGGCGCCCACATCGCCACCATACCCTATTCCGTAATTGACAAGCTCGTCAAACATCCCCTGACCGATATAGGGATCGAGAAATTCCTGAAGGACTGGGGAAAGGTTAAGAAATAACCTGATCCTGGGGAGGGATCATCATGAGCATCCAAAAAAAACTGGATGACCTCAAGGAGAAGAACCGTCTGGCCGAGCTGGGCGGGGGCGCCGAGAGGATCGAGAAGCAGCACCAGGCGGGGAAGTTGACAGCGCGGGAACGGATCGCCCTTCTTCTCGATGAAGGGTCTTTTCAGGAAATGGACAAGCTCGTCGTCCATCAGAGCCGCGATTTCGGGATGGAGAAGAAGCAGATCCCCGGGGACGGGGTTGTCTCCGGTTACGGCCGGATCGACGGCCGGCAGGTCTTTGTCTTCGCCCAGGATTTCACGGTCTTCGGCGGTTCGCTGAGCGGCGCCAACGCCGCCAAGATCGTCAAGATCATGGACCTGGCAATGAAAGTCGGCGCGCCCATCATCGGACTCAATGATTCCGGGGGCGCCCGGATCCAGGAAGGGGTCGCCAGCCTGGCCGGCTACGCCGATATCTTCCTGAGGAATGTCCTGGCCTCTGGAGTCATCCCCCAGATCTCGGCGGTCATGGGGCCCTGTGCCGGCGGGGCCGTCTATTCGCCCGCCATCACCGATTTCATCATCATGACCAAAGAATCCGGCAACATGTTCATCACCGGCCCCGACGTCATCAAGGCGGTCACCCACGAAGAAGTGAGTATGGAGGAGCTGGGCGGCGCCGAGACGCACAACGCCCTGAGCGGAGTCGCTCATTTTGCGGCCGAGAATGAACAACATGCTCTGGCCCTCATCCGGGAGCTTCTCTCCTTTATTCCCAGCAACAACCTCGAGGACCCGCCGGAGAAGGAAACCTCGGATCCCCCGGACAGGTCAAGCGAAGAGGCAAGCCTCCTGGTTCCTGACGATCCCTACCAGCCCTATGATATCCGCCAGGTCATCCGCGAAGTCGTCGACGAGAACTATTTTTTCGAAGTCCAGGCCGAGTACGCCAGGAACATCGTCATCGGGTTCGGCCGGCTGGCGGGAAAGCCGGTCGGCGTCGTGGCCAACCAGCCCGACCATCTAGCCGGTGCCCTGGACATCAACGCCTCGGACAAGGGAGCCCGGTTCGTCCGCTTCTGTGATGCCTTCAACATTCCCCTCATCACTTTCGAGGACGTGCCCGGATTTCTACCCGGAGTCGCCCAGGAGCACGGCGGCATCATCCGCCACGGCGCCAAGCTCCTTTATGCCTTTGCCGAAGCGACGGTGCCCAAGGTCACCGTCATCACGCGAAAAGCCTACGGCGGCGCTTATTGCGTTATGGCCTCAAAGCACATCCGGGCGGACATCAACTACGCATTCCCCTCGGCTGAGATCGCCGTTATGGGCCCGGAGGGGGCGGTGAAGATCGTCTACAAGCGCGAACTCAACGGAAGCTCGGAGTCGACGCTTGCCCGGGACGCCAAGATCAGTGAATTCCGGGAAAAGTTCGCCAACCCGTACATCGCCTGCGAGAAGGGCTATCTCGACGAGGTCATCGAGCCTCGCTCCACCCGCCCGAAGCTCATCGCCGCGCTGCGGGTGCTGGAGAATAAGCGGGACAAGAACCCGCCCAAAAAACACGGCAATATACCCCTGTAAATGTTTAAGAAAATCTTGATCGCCAACCGGGGCGAGATCGCCGTGCGGATTATCCGCGCCTGCCGGGAGATGAAGATCATCCCGGTCGCCGTCTACTCCGAAGCCGACCGCAAGGCCCTCCATGTGCGCCTGGCCGAGGAGGCCTATTTCATCGGCGGGGCCAAGCCGTCCGAAAGCTACCTCAACGTAGAGAAGATCATCGCCACGGCCAAGAGGTGCGGCGCCGAGGCCATCCATCCCGGCTATGGTTTTCTGGCCGAAAACCCTCGGCTGGTCAGATGCTGTGAAGAGGAGGGGATCACGTTCATCGGTCCCCCTTCCGAACCGCTGGAGATGATGGGCGAGAAGACCTCTGCCCGGAGGAAAATGTCGGCAGCCGGAGTCCCCATCATCCCCGGAACCCTGGAATCTGTCGCCGATGAGCGAGAACTCCGGGAAAAAGCGCGTGAGGTGGGCTTCCCCCTGCTCCTCAAAGCGACCGCCGGCGGCGGCGGCAAAGGGCTGAGGCTTGTGCACAAAGAAAAGGACCTGCTCTCCGCCTTCAAGCTGGCCCGGTCAGAGGCGCTCTCGAGCTTCGCGGACCCGGCCGTCTACATCGAAAAATATATCGAGGAGCCGCACCATATCGAAATCCAGATCCTGGCCGATAATTTCGGGAATGTCGTTTTTCTGGGGGAAAGGGAATGCTCGATGCAGCGGCGCTACCAGAAAGTCCTGGAAGAGACCCCCTCGCCTTTCCTGAACGAACAGACNNCGCATCCAGGTCGAGCACCCGATCACCGAGATGGTGACCGGCATCGACCTGGTCAAGTGCCAGTTCGAGATCGCCGCCGGCCGGCCGCTGCCTTTCCGCCAGGAGGATGTCCGGCCACAGGGCCATGCCATGGAATGTCGGATTATGGCGGAGGACCCCTTCAATGATTTCATGCCTTCTCCTGGGAAGATCGTTTATCTCCACACGCCCGCCGGGTTGGGAGTGCGCGATGACAGCGGCATCTATGAAGGGTACGAAGTGCCCTTGGACTACGATCCTCTGCTTTCCAAGCTAATCACCTGGGGGAAGACGAGGGAGGAGGCCATCCTCCGGATGAGGCGGGCTCTGTCCGAATATCAAGTCTACGGCATCAAGACCACCATCCCATTTTTCCAGAGGATCCTCCTTCATCCCCGGTTCCTGGCCGGCGCATACAACACCCATTTCATCGCCGAGCTGGAGAAAGAGCCCGGCCAAGAGGATCCGGCCGAAGAAATCGCCGCCCTGATCGCCGCCGGGATCAAGAGCGGACGCGATGCCCAAACCGGAGCGTCGCCTCACAGCAAGGGCGAAGAGAAGAATTGGAGGATTCAGGGAAGGTTGGAGAATTTCGCCAAGAGGCTTTAGGATGAATTTCCTGTTTTGGCTTGGACAGAAGGAGGTCAAAGTTAGCCTGGAGGCGGCCGGGGATAACGTTCTCCGGGTTTCGGTGGGCGATCGGTCCTATGATGTCTCCGCTGAGTTCATCGGTCAGGAGGAGATCCTCCTCAACGTCGACGGCCGGATTTTCAACGTCATCGTCCACTCCAACTCCCTCTCCCATTCGGTCTTTGTCAATGGCCGGCTTTTCCGGGTCGAAAAACGCTCTGCCCTGAAGATCCTCAGGGAGGATAAGGGACGGCAGAAGAAAAGAGACGTCAGGATCAGTATGCCGGGCCGCGTCGTCCAGGTGTTGGCAGCCCCGGGGGATGAGGTCCAGGAGGGCCAGCCCATCCTGGTGCTGGAGGCTATGAAGATGCAGAACGAGATAAAAGCCCCCCAGGCCGGACAGATCGCCAGGATCTGCTTTCGGGCCGGCGATTATGTCGAGGCCAGCTCTGTCCTCTTCACGGTTGAATAATGGGGCTCAAAACATAGTTTTTCTAGGGCGCGGTCCGTGGATGAGAAACCCGTATGAGGAGAGAACGGGCAAGCCTTGGTTTTTTCCCCTTATTAACAAAGCGAGGGGGTGTCCCTCCGAGCTTTGCCCGAGCCGGATTGAGAAGAATCCCTTGATAGTGCTATATTAAGCTGTCTCTGCTCATGACCAAAAAAAGGCTGGGATCGCTTATCGCCTTCGCTATCCTGGTGTCGGTCCTCCTCGGCGGCGGGGTCTATTTACGGAACTTCATCCGTGGCCAAGTCAGAAAGAGGATCCAATCGGCTTTCACCTATTCCCGCATCCAGCTTCATCTTTTTCCTCCGTCCGTATTGCTCGAGGACATCCGGACGGTTTCCCAGTCCCCTTATTTCTCGGCCAAGAGCGTATCTATAGTCCTGCCCTTCAGTTCTTTGTTCAAGAACGAGAGGCCACTCACGATCTTCATCGACAGGCCGGTGATCAGGATCTCCGCTCTGCCTGAGGGTCAAGGGGTCGGGGCCAAGAACAGGGCTTCGCTGGCCCTGCCTTTTGCCATCAAGAAAGGGCTGCTCCGGGAGGGCGAGTTCCACTATTCCGGCCGCAAGGAGAGTTTTGAGGCAAAAGGAGTTAGGGCCAGCTTAAGTCTGCAAGATGAGTTCCTATCGCTGCGGGTGGAAGCAGCCGAGAGCTCCCTCCGGCTGGAGCCTGAGAGGAAGCCATTGGAAGGGAAGATGGCGCTCGTTCTGGAAAGCCTGGGAACCCGCTGGAGAATCAACAGGTTCGTCCTCGCCGGCCGAGACACCTGGATCAAGGCCCAGGGAAGTCTCTTCGGGCAGCTCGATCCCCAGGGGACGCTGCGAGTCTCGTTCAAGGCCGACCTGGATTCCGTCGCCAAGGTGCTGGGAATTCCCTTCGAATGGGAAGGCCGGATCGAAGGAGCGGGAGACCTGAGCAGGACCCAGGAGGAGATCAAGTTCGTCAGCCGCCTCAGCAGCGGCGGGCTTACGCTCAACCGAGTTCCCCTGGAAAAAATAACGGGCAGCCTCGAATATTCCACGGTGCGAGGCTTTCTCGTCGAGATGAACATGCAGAAGCGGTCCGGCCTGGAATCGGTCCGGATCCAGGAAACCCAGGGAAAAATCGGGGGCGAGGTGCGGGGATTTCATCTCGAACCCATCCTGGCCATGACCTCGGTGCCGTGGCCAGTGAGATCGCCTGTGTGGGGAAAGTTCTCTCTGGATGACCGCCAGTTGGTGGCCGATTTCGAGTTTAGGGATTCGTCCTTCTCCGGTCCCCCTGAAACCTACCCATTTTCCGGCCCGGTTCGCTTTGTTTGGGACCGCCAGAACGAGTTCCGGTTTTCCTCTCCCCGGCTGGACACCAGATTTGGGCGTTTTGCCTTCGACGGGAAGTATGTCCTCGACCGGGCCGCCGATGTGACCATCAGCGGCGAGGTCAGCGATGTCCGGGAGGCCCGAAGGTTCACCTCCCTTGTTCTTCGCCAGAATCTGACGTTTCCGGAGATCCGGGGCAGCGGCATCGCCTCAGTCGAGATCAAAGGCGCCCCATCGGATATTCAGGTCAGGATCGAATTTGCTCTCTCTCCGGCCGGTTTCGACAGGCATGATGTCGAAGCCGCCGAAGGCCTGGTGGAAATCCAAAAGGACGAAGTGCGCGGGCAGTTCCGGGTTAATGACCCCGGCCTCAAGGGCAACATCACCCTCCTCAATTCCCCTCAGGGATTAGATATCGGAATCAATATGGCTGAAGGAGACCTGGGCAGGGTCTTGGCCGGCTTGAATTTACGGCTGCCACTCCGCGGAATGGGGACCGGCGATTTCCAGGTCCGGTATCGGGACGACGTCATCCGGGTGGACGGTACGTTTTCGAGCCCCCTGATCAGGTTTGGGACACAGGAACTCAGAGCCCTGACGGGAAAGCTCATCTGGGACGGAGACTCGATCGCCTTCCCCGAGCTCGCCTTCGATATCTTCGGCGGGAGGGTGAAGACCGCCTGGCGGCTGGGGGTGAAGAGCGAAGAGGTAGAGATCGATGCCGCCGGAGAGCGGATCAACCTGAACACCTTGAGACCTGACCTGGCCGGAGAGCTGAATTTCACGCTCAAGGGCAGAGGACGACTGGGCGGGGAAGAGATGCCTGCCGGCGACTTCGGCATCAATAACCTGCGCTTCGGTCCTTTCCCTCAAGTCGATGCTCGAGGAGAGCTCCGGCTCCGCATGTCAAAAGAACGTCTCGGCCTCATGGCCCGAGGTTATTTCTCCGCCGAAGAGAACGATTTCTCGGTGGATGCCGATATCCCCCTCGCTCCGGACAGCCTGTCCATCGACGTCAGCGGTGGATTCAGCAACCTCGATCTCGTCTTTCCCTGGCGCGGGGTTAAGGGCAGGTTGGAATACCAAGCCCGAATCCGCGGCGCCCCCTCTTCTCCCCAACTCAATGGAGTCATCGAGATTCAGGGACCGGTTCTTCCCTTCCCTCAATTTCCCCAAGCTTTGGCCGATTATTCTGGCCGGGTGAATGTCGAGGGAGGACGGTTTTCCATCAGGTCGTTCCGCGGAAAGCTCGGGGGAGGCGAAGTCGAAGGGAACGGCGAGGTTACTTTGGGGAAAGGTGGCGAGATCGGCATCAACTGCTCCTTCGGAGGCAAGAGCATGCTGCTCTCGCCGCTCGAGCGGACCCGCGCCTTGGCGAATGCCTCGCTGCGGCTGGTCAAGGACAGCAAACGATTTATCTTGGAGGGCGATGTCGCGGTGCGCCGCCTCTCCTGGAGGCGGGAGATCCAGGAAAAATTCTCGTTCTCCTCGCGCCCAAACGCAAAGCCGCAGCAGAAGCCAGGCTTCTTTGACGACCTCACCCTGAATGTCCGGCTAAAGGCCGATGACAACGCCTGGATGGAAAATTCTCTGGGCCGGGTCAGAGGACGTTTCGACCTGAACGTTACGGGAGACATCAAGGCCCCTATCCTTCTCGGGACCATCGAAACCCTGAGCGGGGAGGCCCTTTTTCAGGACAGGAAATTCCAGATCCTCCGCGGACGCTTGAGCTTTTTCAATCCCTCCTCGGTCGAGCCCTACCTGGATTTTCGGGCGGAAACTTTTGTCAAGGACTATCGTGTAACCATCACGCTGTCCGGTTTGGCAACGCAACTGAAGCCCCAGTTCAGCTCCTCGCCCCCTCTGCCGCCGGAGGATGTCCTGGCCCTTCTCGCATTGGGAGAAGCCTACAAGAGACAATACAGAACGGAGACGAGCTCCCAACTCAGCACGGCCTCGCTGCTCTCCTTCACCCTGACCGAAGGCGCCCAGAAGAGGGCCGAGAAGCTGTTCAGTCTCGACCGCTTCCGGATCGACCCTTTTCTTATGGGTTCTTCGTCCGAGATGACCGCCCGGCTGACGATCGGGAAGAAAATCTCCAAGGATTTCTATATCTATTACTCCACCAACCTAACCAGGCAGACCGAGGAGATCGTCCGCCTGGAATGGGATCTGAGCAACGAATTCTCGATTGTCGGCACGCGCAACGAAATTGGAAGGCTCAGCTTCGATGTCAAGGTTCGCAGGCGGTTTTAGGGACGGGCGCCGGAGGCTGTGCCTCCCGGCCTGCTTTCTCTGTCTCATCCTCTCCCTGCCCGGCCTTATGAGCTCAGCCGCTTTTCCCCAGAGTGCTCCGGCCGCAGTGGTTGCCAAAGTGGAGGTCTGGGTGGACGGAGCCCCCAACACCGAAAACCTGGAACGCCTGGTCTCCATCCGGCCCGGCGACCTGTATTCGCTGTCGGCTGTCAGTGACAGCATCAAACAGATCCACCGAAGCCAACTATTCTCCGACGTGGTGGTCACGCGGAGCGGCGTGGAGAGCGTCGAGCTCAGGTTCGGGCTCACCCGGAAGCTCATCGTCCGCAAAATCGGCTTCCGGGGCGAAAAAGGAACGTCGGGGCGAAAACTCAGGAATTCCCTTTACGCGCTGCAGGAATATGCCTATTTCTCCGACGAAAAGCTGGCCCGGGCGACCGAAGAATTGAAGATGGCCTTGATCGATGAGGGCTATTTCCAGCCCCAGGTCCGGGCAGCGGCGAAGCGGGTTCCAGGGGCTCCTCAGGTCGACGTCGTTTTCGCCATTGCGGCGGGAGCGCGCTATGCGATCTCCGCGATCCGGTTCCAGTGGAGCGCCGGCGTCCCCAAAGCGGACCTGAAGAAGGCCATGAAGACAAAGGAAGGCGATCTTTACAGCCTCAGCCGGTTGGACCAGGATCTGGCCAGGCTTCGAGCGCTTTACGCCAAACACCGATACCCGCGGGCCGACGTCGAACTCACCGCCGAGGATTTTTTCCCGGAGAACGGGACCGTTTCCTTGTTGATCCGGGTTGACCCTGACGAACATATCGAAATCCTCATCTCTGGGGCCGATGTTCCTATCGACCTCGTCTTGCCGATCTGGGAAGAGAGGATCTTTGAAGAATGGGGACTCGGCGAGGCTGAGGCGAGAATCCTGGCCTATCTTAGAGAAAAAGGATATATCCTGGCCGCAGTGAGCTCCCGGATTGAGAGGGAGGAAGCCGGGATCCGGATCGTCCATCGGGTCGATCCCGGGCAGAAGGCCAGGATCAGTAATGTCCGGTTTGAAGGCAACAGCCATTTTACTGCCGGCCGGATAAAGAAAGAGCTGGGGATTGCCGACCGCGTCCTCTTTTTCGGGAGGCTGGACGGGAAACGAGCCTTCGAGCTCACCAGCGAGATCAAGATGCTCTACGAGATCGAAGGGTTCCCCGCCGCCCAAGTCGGCCTCCAGTTCTCCGTGGAGGGAGACGAGGCCGAAGCGGTTTACACAATCCAAGAGGGAAGACAGCAGCGGATCAAGACTATCGAGATCGCCGGAGCCTCTCTTTTCAGCCCCGAGATGATCCGGTCGCAGTTGAGCATCGCCGAAGACGGGCCGTTCTTCCGGCCGTTCATCCGGAGAGAGATCGAGAAACTGAGTGCCTTCTATCTCGACCAATCTGTCCGGGGAACGAAGATCGAGCCCAGGATAGAGGCTTTGGGAGAGGACCTGTTCAAGGTCATCTTCAATATCCAGGAAGGCCGGATGATCCGGATCCAGAGCTTATTCGTTTCCGGAAACCGCACCACCCGGAACAATGTGGTCCTACGAGAGTTGAGGGTCAAAGAGGGGGACCTGGCCCGGGCCGACAGGATCTCTCTCTCCAAGCAGAATTTGGAAAGGTTGGGCATCTTTTCCGAAGTCGCGATCGAAGAGATCCCCATCTCGGAAAGCGCGGAGCATGTCATCATCACGGTCCGCGAGGGGGAAAGAAACTATGCAGGCGTCGGCATCGGCCTCGAGACCCGGGATACCTTCAGGTCCGCCTCATCGCTTCTCGAAACGAGCCTGCGGCTCCGCGGCACCGCGGAGTATATGCGGGGCAACATGTTCGGCAGCGCCGCCAGCCTGAGCTTCGTCACCCAGTTCAGCCTCTCCGAGAAACGAGTCGTGGTCACCTGGCAGCAGCCCTATTTTTTATTCAACATCCCCGTCGAGACCTACATCAACGGCTGGGTCGAGGCGGAAGACCGGACTAGCTTCGCCTTCGAGCGAGAGGGCATCAGTGTCACGGGAATGCGGCCGTTCTTCTGGGGCTTCGATATGCTGACGACTCTAGGATACGCCCGGACCACGCTGACCAAACTCGAGGTCCCGCCCAATGAGATCGACCGCCAGTTCTACCCTTATTCAAAGACCTCGCTGGCCCCGAGTTTCATCCGGGAGCGGCGGGACGATGCCTTCAACCCGGAGCGAGGCTATTTCTCCAGCCTGGCGCTGGATTGGGCCTTCCCTCTTCTTCAGACGGAATCCGATTTTCTCAAAGGCCTGTTCAAGTACCAGCGCTATTTCACCCTGGTGCCCCGTGTCCTTCTCGGTTCCACGTTCCGGCTGGGACTCGGCATGGGCAAGATGCCCATCCACGAGCGGTTTTTCGCTGGAGGCAGCAATTCCTTCCGCGGGGCGAAATTCGATGAACTCGGTCCTGAGGATCCCGAGTCCGGCATTCCCATCGGGGGGAAGGCTCTTGTTCTGTTCAATTTCGAGTTCAGCTTTCCGGTCGTCTCTTCGCTTCGCAACTTTTCGGGTGTTATTTTCTACGATGCGGGCAACTCCTTCTTCAACCGGAGCGATGTCGACCTCCGCGACTTGGAACACGCCGTCGGGCTGGGGGTGCGGTATCGGACTCCTCTCGGCCCCGTGAGACTGGAGCTCGGCTGGAACCTGACGGATCCCGAGAAACGAGGGCGACCTATTGCCTTTATCACGATCGGCAATATATTCTAATCCCATGCGAAGAATCCGTTCTTGGGCGATGGCACCTGTCCTCCTGCTGCTTTGGCTGCATCCAGGTCAGCCTCAAGTTGTCGACTGCATCGTCGCCGAGGTCAACGGCAAGGCCCTGACTTTGACCGATGTCCGGATCCTGCAGGAGTTCGCCATCGGTCCGGAGCACAAGGACGGCGATCCGCCGGTGACGCTTCGACAAACCCTGGAGGAGGCCATTAACCGAAGGGTGGTCATCGACCTCGTTCGAGAAGACATCGAGGTGACCAAGAAAGAGACAGACGACCTGCTGCTCCTCTGGAAGGGACGATTCGAGGCCGAACAATGGCAGGAGAGGCTGGCGGCCTATGGTCTTCAGGAGGAGGCACTCCGGCCCTACCTCGAGGAAGTGATCCGCTATATCAAGACTATAGACCTCCGCTTCGGCCGGGGGGTCGATGTCAGCCGTCAGGATATCGAACGCTACTATGAGGAGGAGTACAGGCCTTTTGAAAGGTCTTTGGGGAGGGAGCCTAAACCGCTCGTCCAGGCTGCCGCCGAAATCGAAGATCGGCTTAAAAGCGAAAAGGCCGGACAGCAGGCCACAACATGGGTCCGGTCCCTGCGCGCCCAGGCTGAGGTCCGGATCAACGACCGCTGCCTGGAGCAGGCCAGGTGACGAGAACGCCGTGAGAAAACTCGCTCTCGTTTTTCC
Organism: Candidatus Aminicenantota bacterium; assembly: GCA_003524335.1. Taxonomy (GTDB): domain Bacteria; phylum Acidobacteriota; class Aminicenantia; order Aminicenantales; family UBA8522; genus UBA8522. The sequence goes on from DQHV01000135.1 coordinate 17,932, forward strand.
GGGTCAGGGTTCACAGAAAGTCGGCATGGGCAAGGATTTCTGGGCGCGTTCCTCCCTGGCCAAAGAACTCTTCGCGGAAGCGGATGATGCCCTGGGCTTTAAGATTTCCGAGGTCTGCTTCGAAGGGCCCGAGGACAAGCTCAAGCTGACTTCTTACACACAGCCCGCCCTTCTTGCGGTCAGCTATATCGCTTTCCGGCTGCTGCGGATGGAACCCGGCTTGGCCGCAGGCCACAGCTTGGGAGAATACTCGGCCCTGGTGGCCGCCGGAAGCCTGACTTTCAAGGACGCCCTCTGCCTCGTGCACAAAAGGGGTCGGTACATGCAGGAAGCCGTGCCGGTCGGAGTCGGGGCGATGGCGGCGATATTGGGCTCCACGATCGCGGACATCGAGTCGGCCCTGCTTCAGGTCACGAGCGGGACGGTCCAGATAGCCAACTGGAACAGCGATGACCAGGTCGTCATCGCCGGACATAAGGAGGCCGTCGAAGAGGCCGTGATACACATCAAAGGGGCGCGGGCGGTGATGCTGCCCGTGAGCGCTCCCTTCCACTCCGCCTTGATGAAGAGCGCTGAAGCACGTCTCTCCGTAGACCTGGCTGCGGTCGAATTCCGGGACCTCCGCTTTCCTGTCGTCACCAACGTGGATGCCAGGATCATCCGTCGTGGCGAGGAAGCCCGGGACGCCCTTAAAAGACAGGTCAGCCGCCCCGTGCTCTGGCAGAGCTCGATGCTGGTCTTTCAGCAGGAAGGAGCGGAGACAGTGGTGGAAATGGGCCCGGGCAAAGTCCTGATCGGCCTGTTGAAGAGGATCAGCCGTCAGTGGCCCTCTCCGCCGAGGCTTCTCAACATAGAGGACGGGGAGTCGCTCGACAAGTGCCGGGAGGCTTTGTCAGGATCGGCCTGAGAGGACGGTCCGCCCGTATCGAACGTAGTGCTCTGCGGCGGAGACCAGTGCGGCCACGACGGTCAGCCAGAGTCCCACCTTGGACAATACATAAAGCCCGCCCAGGACTCCTTCTCCCAAGAGAAGGACGCCGATGGTTGTGGTCTCCAGGATCATTTTGATCTTGCCGAGCGCCGATGCCGGGATATTGATCCCCTTGGCAGAAGCCATCGCGCGGAACCCGGTAACAGCGATCTCGCGGCCGATAATGATGACGGCCATCCAGGCCGGGACAGCCCCGCTTCCGACGAGGCAGATGAGCGCCGAGACGATCAGCAGCTTGTCGGCGGTCGGATCGAGGAGTTGGCCCAGGACGGTGATCTGTTTTTTTCTGCGGGCCCAGAAGCCGTCCAGCGTATCGGTGAGCGTGGCCAGGAGGAAGACGGCGAAGGCCGCGATGTGATAACCCCGGAAATTGGAGAGGAGCAGAATCACAAGGACGGGTACGGCGAGGATACGAAGATAGGTCAGGGCGAGGGGGCCATTCATTTGGATTGATATACAATAGCCTCCCCTTGTTGTCAATTAGGCTCAGGGCATGGGATTCGTCAGCCCGCTCGTTTNNTCCACGGACTTCCTCACCCATACCCTTCGCCTTGGGCAATAGAAGAGAGCCCTGCCCGCTGCGCCCTCAAACGGGTTTGTCGCCAACGGGCCCCCACCTTATCTAAACGAAATGGTATAATAGGTTATATGCGCATTAGAAAAGCTAAAAAGGCGGATTTCCCGGATATCATTCGGCTTGCTAAGTTATATAACCTCGATTATGCCGATATGGAGGAAGACGGGTTCTGGGTAGTCGAAGAGGGCGGGAGAATCCGGGGCATTTGCGGGCTTAAGAAGCACCCGGAGTGCCTCGAGCTGTGCGCTCTCGGCGTGGACGAAGAATGGCGCGGCCGGGGTTGGGGAGGGCTGCTGGTCCGTGCGGTGCTCCGAGATGTTCCTGCCGAACTCTATCTGGCGACGGTCATCCCCGGATATTTTCGCCGCTTTGGGTTTAAGAAGGCGGAAGCCGTGCCCGCCTCGATGGTCAAGAAAGCGGAATGGTGCGCCGGCTGCAGGCCGGAGCTCTGCACCGTAATGATGAGACAGGGAGGACGATGAGCCTACCGCAGTTCCCTGAATTCAGGTTCATCGAGCTCGAGGACCAGAACCTGCTGGCCGCGGCCATCGCCCGGCATCCCTCCGAAGCCTGCGAGATCCATTTCGCGAACATCTTTCTCTGGCGGCAATTCGAGCACTCCAAGTTGACTGCCATCAACGGAAACCTCTGTGTCCTCTGCGAACCGCCTTCAGAGCCGGCCTATTTTCTTCAACCGGTCGGTGAGAACGACATCGAGGGGACCCTTCGGGCCTGCCTGTCTTTTGCCCCTCGGCTGTCCCGGGTCGATGAGTCATTCGCCCTGAGATACGGCGGAGCCTACCGATGTGAGCTCGACCGAGACAACTTCGACTACGTGTACCGGACCGAAGACCTTATCGAGCTCAAAGGAAGAAAATACGACGGCAAGCGGAACCGGATACGCAAGTTTGAAAGGCATTATGCTTATGATTATATGCGGCTTTCCCGCGATCATCTGTCCGGCTGCCGGGAGCTTCTGGCGAGATGGCTCGAGGTCAAGGCCGGCAGCGATGGCTTCATCGGCAACGTCTGGAGATGTGTCAACGAGGAAGGGCTGGCCCATTTTGATGAGCTGTTGCTCAGTGGCGCGGTGTTCAAGGTCGGCGGACGGGTCGCTGCTTTTTCGCTGGGAGCGAGACTCACACCCGATACGGCCGTCATTCCCATCGAAATCGTCGACCCCAGCTATGACGGCCTGAGCCAGCTGGTTAACCGGGAGTTCGTCCGGCGAGAATGGGCCGACTGCCGGTTCATCAACCGAGAGCAGGACAACGGGATTCCCGGCCTGCGCCGCGCCAAGACCTCCTACCATCCCCACCACTTCATCAAAAAATACAACATCTGGGGATAGCTTTCCTTGCTGTCCAAGGCGAGGGACTCTCCCGAGCCTTCCTTGAAAATTTCCCGGACCCTGAGTATAGTTGAAAATACCATGTCCCAGGACAACCTCGTCACTCCGATGATGGAACAGTACCTCCGCATCAAGCGAGAGCACCGGGACGCCCTCCTATTCTTCCGGCTGGGCGATTTTTATGAGATGTTCTACGAGGACGCCAAGGTCGCAGCCCCGGTCCTCGACATCGCCCTGACCTCCCGGCAGAAGGTGCCGATGTGCGGCGTCCCCTATCACGCCGTCGCCTCCTACCTGCCCAAGCTCCTCCGCGCGGGCTTCAAGGTCGCCATCTGCGAGCAGGT
>DQHV01000360.1 GCA_003524335.1 Candidatus Aminicenantota bacterium
TGTTGGCCACGGTGATGACCTCATCGCCGGGCCCGATCCCGAGGGCCTTCAGGGTAATATAGATGGCGTCGGTACCGTTCGCGCAGCTGATGCAATGTTTGACGTCGTATTTTTCGGCGTAGGCCTTCTCGAATCCCTCGACATATTTTCCGCCGATGAAGGCGGTCTCGTTGATGACGGATTGGATGGCGGGATCGATCTCGGACTTGAGCTTGAGGTACTGGGCCTTGAGGTCGACGAAGGGGACATTCATTTTTCAGCTTGCTCCTTTAACGACTTAACAGCACGCTTCATGCCGATTCCATTCTCGGATGTCCAAATATTGGACACACCGGTCCAGGTCTTTAACTTCGCAGACAGAATATTTAGTGCCCCCCTCCTCGTATATCACCCCCGGCGGCTATTTTAGGGGTGATAAAACGAAGGCGCTTCTCACCCCTAGAGGTGAGGCGACCTCGCCCTTTTTAACGGGTCCCCCATAAGAGCCCCCTGATGGCCTAGGATTGCGCAGCCTTTCCGGTCTAGAGCCATCCTCCCCGATCTATGAATCCTCTCTGGATCAGTTCGGTCGTGAGGATACGGTGGATCTCCCAAGTGAAATTGCCCGTTCCCTTGATGTGGGCTTGCACCATGGCCTCCAGACGGGGCCCGCTGAGGTACGGCCGGCTGCGAGTCCGGGGATCGAGCAGGATCTCTCTCACGTAATGGGAGAACGCGTCCCGATACCAAACCCGGTAATGGGAGAACTTATGCCTTCCCAGGAATAGCCTTTCCAAATGGAGCGGCATNNCCAGCCAATGGGGCATCCCGTAGTCATAGGCGTACTCCGCTTTGCTGGCGAATTCCTGATAGAGACGCCTTGCTTTTGTAATGACCGGGATGGGATGATGAAGAATGCCGCGATCCGTTTCGATTCTGCTCATAGGCCAATTCCCCTCTGCGATGATCTCCATCTGGATGCCGACGTTGATGGCCAGGGATTCGGGGGCCTGATAGGCCAGAGAAACCAATTCGTTATCGAGGTAGGGCGATCTCATCGTCATTTGGGAGAGCTCCAGGGCCAGCCGTGAATAATGGTACCAGGGGAGCTGTTTGAAGGCGACAAACGACAGCGGCCGCACGTTATGCTCCTCGGAGTAGGTCTGGGCCGCCTGTTCCACGAAGAGCCCGAAATCGCTCTGCAATATCGCCTGGTGCATGGGCGTGGGCCTGAACGCAACGGCGGCGTGCAGGATTTCCTGCCCGTAGTTGCCGGTCAGCCTGATCGGGGCGATCTGCCGGGCGATCCGGTTGACATAGAGCTCGGTCGCGCCGCTGACGTCCATGGTCCCATCGGTCAGATAGACCGTTCTTTCCGCAAGGTCTGGGAATGTCCTGAGGAACTCTCGATCGGCGACAATCGTCTGATGGGAATGGCCGCTCATCCGAGCGATCTCTCGGGCGATCTTGACATCCCGGTTCTCGCGATAAAGGCCTCCGAACGTATAGCAGGGCAGCGCTTCAGGGGGCCATCGAGCCCAGGCCAGGATCATTCGGCTGTCCTTGCCTCCGGTCAGCGATAGCCCGATGCCTTCGTTGCGGCGCAAGTAGCGCGGGAGAACGCGGATCCAGGCTGCCTTCAACNNTCCCATTCTGCGGGCCTGAAATAGGATTCCTCTATCGGATCCCGGCCGGGGATGATCGTCCACTTCGATCCGCCCGGAAGCAGGGACACGCCGGAAAACAGGCTCCTGTTCCGGAGCACGCAGCTGAACGCGAAGGTTTCACCGAGACTCTGCGGATCCCATCGGCGGAGTTCGGGCAGGACCTTCAGGAGCGATTGAGCCTCTGAAGCAAAATAGAATCCGTCCCCTTTTCTCGAATAATAGACGCGATTCAGGCCATAGCGGTCATTGAACAAGATGATCCGTCCCAAACGGAGGTCGATGATCATCCCGCTGAACCGGCCGTTAAGTTTCCGGAAGAAATCGTTCCCGTATTCCTCGTAGNNCAGGGAGAGGATCTCGTCAAGGTCCGTGAAGTCTTCCCCCGAGAAGATCACACCGACGTCCTTTTGCTCGTTCCAGACGGGCATCTCGTCCGCGAAAGACCCCTTATGAGCCACCCATCCCAGCCAAACCCCGGCAGAGTCGTCATGGTATGTTCCTCCGGCATAGAAAGGCTCATGCATCATGCTATCGACCATCTGACGGAGCCGGGCTTTTTTCTGTTGAGGATCCCCCGGTCCGATGATCCCTGCTATTCCTGGCATTCTGGCGCCTCCGATCTGGAACGGTCAATCCGGATATCGGTCACGATCAGGCCGGAAAAGCATCCTCGACGGTCGATCCCGAGGCGGGCCCCGGGCGGCCCTTCGGGATGAGGATGATCATGAAGAAAAAGATGGCTAACAGGAGCCCCAACCGGGGGAAAAGCCCTTCAGAAANNTTTCCCGAGGTTGAGATAGGTGTCGATGTAGCCGTTGTGGGACTGGATCCCGCCGCCGACGACGGACCGGACATAGGTTATTCTCTCGGCCGACCAGAACGACTCGTATCCCGTGCCGATGATCGGGTTGGTCCCCATACCGAGAAGGGTTTTCCAGAGGAATGTCCGATTGGTCAGCGTCGGGTCCCGTCCCAAGGCCAGAATGACCAACGTGCTGATATGGAACAGGGCTTCCAGGATCGCCAGCATGACGCCCA
>DQHV01000044.1 GCA_003524335.1 Candidatus Aminicenantota bacterium
GCCAAGCGCTGAGATAGAGGATGAATAAAATGCATGAGCAATCCCAAAAACCTCGAACGCCGGCGCGGAGGAGGACGATGAGCAGTATCGAGTGGGACGAAATCTACCGAACCCGCCGGTTGGACGCAGTCCCCTGGCACTCCGGCCAGCCGGACAGGCGATTGGTCCAGTTGATCAACCAAAAGAGAATTCCCAAAGGAAGAGTTCTGGACATGTGTTCGGGTGACGGGACAAACTCCATCTACCTGGCGTCCAAGGGGTTCGATGTGTTCGGAGTGGACATCTCGGGCACGGCCGTCAGGATTGCCCGGCAGCGGTGTGAAAAAAGAAGCGTCTTCTGTGCCTACGAGGTTGGAGATGTCTTGAGCCTCACCCCGAGGAAGAAATTTGATTTTGTTTTTGACCGCGGCTGCTTCCATCACATGTCAGGAGACGACAAACCCAGGTATGTCAGCACGGTGAAAAGGCTCCTCCGGCCAAGCGGAAAGTTTTTCCTGCTCTGCTTCAGCGACAAGAACCCCCCGTACAAAAAGAACCTGAGCAAGGAGGATATCAGGGGCTACTTCGGGCACGATTTCCGCATCCATTTCATTAGAGACTCCGTTCACCGAGAACCGCCCCGCGGAACCAAGCGGTACCTGTACGCTTCCTTCATGGAGCTTGCGGGCAAGCCCTGATGGTAGGACCGGGGAGTTTTTTCCTGCGGACCCCCCAAAACGGCTTTCCCCCGCAGGCTTCAAAAATGAATAACCCTGTGCGGTATGCAAAGGAGGTTTGATGACAAGACGAGGGCTCGTACCCTTCTGTATCCTAATCCTGGCCGCGGCTTTTATCACGGGTTGTTCCCCCAAGGGGAAGGCCGACTTTGACCTTCTCATCCGGAACGGCAGGCTGGTCAACGGGACGGGCAACCCCTGGATTTACGTCGACGTCGGGATCAAGGGTGACACGATTGCCGAAATCGGCGACCTTCGAACCCGAACGGCGGCCAGGACAATCGACGCCCGAGGCCTGGTCGTCTCCCCGGGGTTTATCGACCTTCACACCCACTGCGACCGGGGGTTGAGCGAGTCCGCTTCCAAGGCCAACCTCAACTACCTTATCCAGGGGACGACCACGGTCGTCACCGGAAACTGCGGAGGCGGGACTTTCAGGGTCGCCGGGACCAAAGCCAAGTGGGAAGCGCAGGGGATCGGGACAAACGCCGTCCACATGGTCGGTTTCGGCGATGTCCGCGAAGCGGTGATCGGCGCCGAGCCTCGAGCCCCTTCCGGGGAAGAACTGGAAAAGATGAAGAGCTTGGTCAGACAGGCTATGGCGGAAGGAGCCTGGGGGATGAGCACGGGACTCGAGTACATCCCCGACCGCTATTCCACGACCGAGGAAATCATTGCCCTGGCCAGAGTCGTCGCCGAGCACGGCGGAGTCTATCTCAGCCATCAACGGAATGAGGTCGCGGGCGTGCCCGACGCGACAAGAGAGACTATTCGGATTGCCGAAGAAAGCGGCTTGCCCGTTGAAGTCTCCCATCTCAAAGTCTGCGGCAAGAAGAACTGGGGGATGATGAACGAAGCCGTCCGGGTCATTAACACCGCAAGGGCCAGAGGTGTGCCCATCACAGCCGATTTATACCCCTACGACAAGGCGGCGACAGGCCCGCTCATATCCATCGCCAGGAATTCCGGCTGGTCCATTTTCCGGCTTCCCGATGATCTAGAGCCCTTTGCCGGCCTGAGGAAGGAGATGGCCGCGGAGGGCCTATCCGAGGAAGAAATCAAGAAACTAAGGGATGAATACGTCGCGGAGCTTGCCAAGGCCCTAGCCGACAGGACGAAGAGGGAGCAGATCAGGCAATCCGTGCTCATAGGGACTCCCACCGACCCGAGTCCTGTTGCCGTCTCGGGATGGGACAGTTACGCTGTGGTCGCGGCCCAAAAAAACCCCTCGCTTATCGGGAAGATATTCTCGGACCTGGCCGAGGAACAGGAGAGGGACCCTTTTGATATCGCGGCTGAACTTGTCGTCGGGGAGCCCGGCCTCACCCTTTCCTGTGGGGCGCTCTCCGAAGACGATATGAAAGAGGCCATGAAGAACGACTGGCTGTCCTTCTCCAGCGACGGAGGCGCCGCTTCCCTCGTTGATGAATCAACAAGGCAGCGTCCCGGACATCCGAGGAGCTTCGGCAGCCAGACGAGAGTCCTCCGCAAGTATGTCCGGGAGGAAGGGGTCCTGACTCTTGAGAATGCAGTCAGGAAAATGACGTCTCTCCCCGCCCAGTTCCTGAGGCTTAAGAAAAGGGGATTATTGGCCGAGGGGTATAAAGCGGACATCGCCATCTTCAACCCGGATACGGTCCAGGACAACGCGACGTACGCCACTCCATTAGTCTACAGCACCGGCGTTGAAGTCGTCATCGTCAACGGGAAGGTGAGCGTCGAAGAGGGAAAATTCAACGGCTCTCTGAATGGCAGAATGCTTTTGCTGACTGAGAACAGATAGCCGGGGCTGAAGGGTTCAACGGACCATCGGCCTCTTCTTCCTACGACCTGGGGTGGCTTTTGCGGTAGACGTCCATAGGGGAATTCCAGGGACACTTACCATAATTACATGGGAAAAACTTGGGGAAAATATATCATAATATGGACTTCGATTATCTTTCCCCGGATTTTTCAGGTCACACGAGTCGGCCAAAGAAACTTACAAAATTATGGTTAGTGTCCCCGGAATACGCCGGTCACCTCCCTGATAACCGGCCGAAACAACCCATGCTCTTTCTCGAAGCGGTGCTCGTATCCGGTTGACTCTCGGTTCGCCGTACTTTATCTTAGAGTCAAGAGGGAAAGAGATAAGAGAATGATCAACTGTCCGCAATGCCATGCCGATAACCCCCCCGGCAGCCAGTTCTGTAGCCGCTGCGGGACAAGGATCAGCTCTCTCGACGGTGTCTCACCGACACGGACCATCACTCCTTTTCCCGCCGGGATTACCAAGGGCGCATCGTTTGCGGGGAGATACGAAATTCTTGACGAGCTCGGCCGTGGAGGGATGGGGATCGTATATAAGGCATCCGACACCAAACTCAAGCGGACCGTGGCGCTCAAGTTCCTTCCTCCTGAGCTGGCCGTCGATCCGGAGATCAAGGAACGGTTTGTCCGTGAAGCCCAGGCTGCGGCCTCGCTCGATCATCCGTCCATTTGCACCATCCACGAGATCGATGAATACGACGGGAAGCCCTTCATTTCCATGGCCTATATCGAAGGGCAAACCTTGAGAGAGAGGATCCGGTCGGGCCCTCTCGCAATGGACGAGTCGCTGGAAGTTGCCATCCAGGTCGCCGAAGGCCTTGAGGAAGCGCATAAAAAAGGCATCATCCATCGGGATATCAAGCCCGCCAACATCATGATCACCCCAAAGGGCCTGGTCAAGATCATGGATTTCGGACTGGCCAAGGTGAGCGGAGCGCGGGCGACGCGCGAAGGCGTGGTCATGGGAACTCTGGCCTACATGTCGCCCGAACAGGCGCGGGGAGAAGCGGCTGACCGGCGCTCGGACATCTGGTCACTGGGGGCTGTGGTTCACGAGATGATCACCGGGTCGCTGCCCTTCCCAGGCGAGAAGGATGCCCTCATCGTGAACGGCATTCTGAACGCTGAGCCTATTCCGATATCCGTCCGGCGGCCGGGCATCTCGACCGAGCTCCAGCGGATTGTCGCCCGGGCGCTTTTCAAGAACCCCCGAGAGCGGTATCAGAGCGCCGGCGAGATGAAGGCCGACCTGGAGCGGCTTCTCCAAGGCCTGAGAGGCGGGCGCGCCCGATCGGAAATCGCCGGCGAAGGCGGTCAGCGAAGGCGGCCGGAACGCTCTCGATCTATCCTCCCGATACGGAGCCGCACGGCCAGGGCCATTCTTGGCATCCTGGCCTCCGCGATCCTCATTCTCGCCCTCCTCCTGGTGATCAAGCCGAAGGACAGGAGTGGACGGACGGCGATCCCGGGAGCGGCCGCCGACCTGGTCACGGTCATCCCCTTCGAGAACCTCGCCGACCCGGATGACCGGGAAAGAGAGGCCCGGATGGTCGGCAACCTTGTTCTCACCGCCCTCTCCGCATCCGGCGGACTGCGGGTTGCCAGCGAGCAGCGGCTCTTCGATGGTTTGAGAGAGATAGGGCGCGACGGCGCGCGAACGATCGACCGGACAGTGGCTGCTCAGCTCGCCCGGCGGGTGGGGGGCACGAGGATGGTCATAGGGCAATTTAGCCGACTCGGCGACCGAGCGATCCTCACCTCCCAGATTCTCCAAGTCCAAACCGGGGAAATCATGCGCTCGCAACGGGTGGAGGGGGCTGATCTTTTCGCCATGGCCGACGAGCTCTCGAGGTTGATCCTCCGGGACCTCGGTTTCTCGGCGGCGGCCGCCAAGGACAGAGGATCGACGCTGGCAGATCTGACGACTTCGTCAAAGGAAGCCTACAGTCTCTATCTGCAGGGACTGGACCGCTATTATCGGTATGATTTTGTCGCCGCGGAGGAGAGCTTTCGGAAAGCCGTGGCGATCGACCCCGGATTCTCCCTGGCTTACTGGCGGCTGGCCTGGATGCAGATCCGGTTCGGCATGGGAGACCTGGGGGCTGCGGCGGCGACTGCGGAGATCGCTTATGGTCTCAGGGGTCGGCTGCCCGAAAAGGAGCGCCTCTTCGTCGAATGGCTATTTGGCGCTTTCAAGATGAGCATCGAAGAGAGCCTGGCGCTCCTCGAGAAATTGGCCGGGAAGTATCCCGGGGAGAAAGAGGCCTGGTTCCTTCTCGCCGCCGGGATGGGGGGCCCTCTGATAGACCCTCACAAGGCGATCATCTATCACCAGAAATGGCTTGCCCTCGATCCCGGGTTCAAGGCCGGCTACCTCTTTCTGGTCAGGGATTATCTCAATTTGGATGAATTGGATAAGGCAGCCGAATTCGCCCGAAGATATATCGAAATCGCCCCGGATGATGCAGCCGCGCACCATATGATGGGCTATGTGTATTATTTCAAGGGAGAGCTAGATCCGGGGATGGATGAGTTCGAGAAGGCCCTTAAGCTTGATCCGCAATATGACGATGCCGTCATAGGCCAGGCTCAAGTTCTGGCCAAGGGCGGCCGGTTCGCGGAATCGAGAGAAAAACTCGCTCCTCTACTCGGCGTGAAGATGAAGCCGGAGCATCGGATCGGCGCCTCTTTCCAGATGGCGTGGAATGCCCTTGCTCAGAAGAAACCCGGAGAAGCGGAGTTCTATCTTAAGGAAATGAATAAGATCATCCTGGCCAGCCATCTGGATATTCTGAGTCCCTTCGGGCATTACACGCTGGGATGGGCTTACTTGACGCTGGGCAAATTGAGCGATGCCCGACGGGAGTTCGAGGTCATCCTGGAACGCAACAATCCAGCAGCGGGAATCTATGGGCCGGCGGCGAGTCACTATTTCCTGGGGATTGTCGCCCTCAGAATGGGCCAGGCCGACAGGGCCCGTGCCGAAGCCGAGAATCTGAAGCGGATCGCCGATGCCCGGGACAACCGGACTTTTCGGGCATGGCATGAAGATCTCGTCGCCAGAATCCAGGCGAGCCAGAAGTCTGTCGCGGAGCTTGAAGAAAGGCCGCTGAAGCGTCCCAGATTTTTCTTGCGCAACTGGTTTGGCTGGATAACCGATATCCCCGGAGGAATCCCGCTGGAATGGCGGGAGCAAGGAGAGTAGTACTTTAATACCCACCTCGCCTCAAATCTCAATCCGATTCACTGGATGAAGCGAGTTCGCCCGAAACACTCCTGGAAGCCGTCATTTGTCACCGGCGTCTTATGGCCGATCGCTACGACCTGGGGTGGCTTTTGCGGTAGACGTCCATCAGCTGGCCCAGGTTGAGATGGGTATACTTCTGCGTAGTGGCCAGGCTCTCATGACCCAGGAGCTCCTGGATGACCCGCAGGTCGGCGCCTCGGCTCAGGAGATGGGAGGCAAAAGAATGGCGCAGCGAGTGGGGGGATATCTTTCTCTTAACGGCCGTCAGCCGGATATACTTGTCCACGATCCTCTCTACAGACCGGGAGCTGATGCGCCAGCCCTGGTAGTTCAGGAATACGGCCTTCTCCCCGATTCTGTCCTGGACAAGCGCCGGCCGGACTCGCAGGTATCCCGTCAAGCGCTCGCCCGCTATCCGGCCGAAGGGAACAATCCGCTCTTTCTTCCCTTTGCCCCGGACCCGGATCAGCCGCTCCCCGAGGTTCGCGTCTTCCAAGTTGATGCCGACGAGCTCGCTGACTCGGATTCCGCTCGCGTAAAGAAGCTCGAGGATGGCTCTGTCCCTCAAGTCAAGAGGGTTCTCGGAGGGAGAAATCTCGAGAAAACCGGCCATTTCTTCCTCGGAGAGGAAAGAGGGGACACGTTTCTCCTGCTTGGGGGTGGCCACCATCTTGGCCGGGTTCTCGGCGATCCACTTCTTTTTGACGCCGAACTGGTAAAACGAACGGATGGCGGCGAGCTTGCGCGCCGAAGAGCTCTTTTTGAGCTTCCGTTCGTGGAGCTGGGCCATGAACCCGCGGATCTGGACGTTGTCCACCTTCCGCAGTGAGCCTCCCCTCTCGCCGATATAGTCGATGAACTGCTTGAGGTCTCGCCGGTAGCCGGAAACGGTGTGGGCCGAGGCATTACGCTCGTAGCGCAGGTAATCGAGGAAATCGCTAAGCGCGAGCGTCACCCTTTTCTCCGCCCTCCGGGTTCTCATCGGTCTTGGCCGTCTCCTTGAACCCGCATTTCTCATTCCGGCAATAGACCGTGGTCCCGCTCTTCCGGACCTTACGGAGCAGCACCGGCTGCCCGCACTGCGGGCAGGGACGATTCAGGGGCTCGTCCCAAGTGGCAAACCGGCACTTCGGGAAATGGCTGCAGCCGTAGAACACCTTTCCCCGCTTGGTCTTGCGCTCCAGGATCATCCCGCCGCAGCCGAGCGGGCAGGCGATCCCGGTCTCCTTTTTCTCCGCTTTCGCTTTCTTGATGTACGTGCACTGGGGATAGGTGGAGCAGGCGATGAAAAACCCATACCGGCCCCTTTTCTGGACGAGCTGGGCGCCGCAGGTGGGGCAGAGTTCGTCGAGGTTTTTGGTCTCGGTTTTCCTCAAGCTCTCCTTGAACGTGCAGGCGGGGAAACCCGAACAGGCCTTGAACCGGCCGAACCGGCCGTCCCGGATAACCAGAGGTTTACCGCAGCGCGGGCATATCTCCTCGATCGGGATTCCCTTGCCCTTGACGCTCTCGCTTTCGCCCGCCTTGGTCAGGTCGGCATTGAGAAGGGTATAATATTGACGCATGTATTCGAGCCAATCCTTCTCGCCCTCACCGATTCTGTCGAGCTCCTCCTCCATACGGGCCGTGAACTTGACTTCCATCAGGTCGGCAAAATGGGCCACTAGGAAATCGGTGACAAACATCCCCAGGTCGGTGGGGATGAACTTGCCCTTGTCCTTGATCACATAGGTGCGGTCCTGGAGGGTGGAGATGATGGGCGCGTAGGTGCTGGGCCGGCCGATACCCTTGGCCTCGAGCTCTTTGACCAGGCTTCCCTCGGTGTAGCGGGGCGGCGGCTGGGTGAAGTTCTGCTTGGACTCGATGCCCAGGACACGGAGCGTCTCTCCCTTCTGGGCCTTGGGCAAGGTCTCTGTATCTTTGTTAAGGCCCGGGTAGAGGGCATAGTAGCCATCGAATCGGACGACCTCGCCTTTGGCCCTGAACTGGCATCTTCCGGCCTGGATGGTGAATTCCGTCTCCTCGACGACGGCCGGACTCATCTGGGAGGCGATGAAACGGTTCCAGATCAGGGTATAGAGGTCATATTCGTCCTTCTTCAGATAGGCTTTGACCGCCAGGGGCGGCAGGTCCGGCGAGGTCGGCCGGACGGCCTCGTGGGCGTCCTGGGCTTTCCGCCTGTTCTTGAACACATGGGCGTGGGCGGGCACATAGTCCTTGGAGTAGGCGGTTTCGATGTATTTTCTCGACCAGGCGAGGGCGCCCTCGGAGATGCGGACGGAATCTGTACGCATGTAGGTGATCAGGCCGACCAGCCCGCGCTCGCCAATCGGCAGTCCTTCATAGAGCTTCTGGGCGACGGCCATGGTTTTCTTGACGGGGAACTGGAGCAGGCGGAATCCGTCCTGCTGGAGAGTGCTCGTGATATAGGGCGGACCAGGGTGACGCTTCTTTTCCTGAACTCTAACTTCCTCGAGGAGGAATGGCACCTGCTTGAGCTCCTCGACAACCGTCTGGGCTGTTTTGCCTTCGCCGATCTTGGCCTTTTTCCCTTCCATCTTGATAAGGTTGGCCTTGAAGGGCGGCGGCTCGGAGGCCTCGAGCTGGGCCGCGATGGACCAGTATTCTTCGGCGACGAAGCTGCGGATCTCTTTTTCCCGCTCGCAGATCAGGCGCAGGGCGATGGATTGAACCCGGCCGGCGCTCAGCCCCTTGCCGATCTTCCTCCAGAGCAGCGGGCTTATGAGATAGCCGACGAGGCGGTCGAGGATGCGGCGCGTCTGCTGGGCCCTGATCTTGTATTGGTCGATCGCCCCCTGGTGTTCGAACGCCTCTTCTACGGCCTTCTTGGTGATCTCGTTAAGAAGGACGCGCCGGATGTTCGGGTTGCTGTCCTCGAGGAGTGCGCTCAGATGCCAGCAGATCGCTTCCCCCTCGCGGTCGGGGTCGGCGGCCAGGATGACGGCGGCCGCCTCTTTGGCCGCCTTCTGGAGCTCGGCGACAATCTTCTTGCGGTCGGGGATGATGACATAATGGGGTGCGAAATCCTGTTTGACATCAACCCCCAGGCTGCTCTTAGGCAGGTCCCGCACATGTCCCATCGACGCCTTGACGAGATAATCCGGTCCCAGGTAGCGGTTGATGGTCTGCGCCTTGGCCGGCGATTCGACGATGACGAGTGATTTCTGCATCTACAAACTCCTCAGAAAGTACTTCCCCGGCGCCTGGCGGACCAGGCCCTTGAGCTCCAGGTTGAGCAGGAGACCGAGCATCTCGGAAACGGAAGCGTCGGCCGCCTCGACGAGTTCGTCGATATGGATCGGCGTCTCGACACTGAGGCGGTCGAAGACCCTTTTCTCTTCCGGACTCATCGCGGGCATCTTTTTCTTTTCCTCTGTCCGGCGAGAGAGCAGCCTCTCCCGCAGGGGCGACGGCAATTCTTCTACCACATCTTCCCATGTTTCGACAAGCTTGGCCCCCGATTTGATAAGCCAGTTAGTCCCCCGGCTAAGGTCGGAAGTCAGGCTTCCCGGGACGGCCATGACATCCCGGTTCTGCTCCAGGGACAGCCGGGCGGTGATGAGCGAGCCGCTCTGGCGGGTGGCCTCGACGACAACAGTGGCCAGGGAGAGACCGCTGATCACTCTGTTCCGGAGCGGGAAGTGGAACGGAAACGGTGGCATCTCGGGTGGAAACTCGGTGATGATAGCGCCGTTCTCGGCGATCTTCCGGAAAAGGCCCCTGTTTTCCGGCGGGTAAATGTCGTCCAGGCCGGACCCTAAGACGGCTATGGTCTTCCCGGAGCCGAGCGCACCCCAGTGGGCGATGGAATCGATCCCCCGGGCCAAGCCGCTGACTATAACCAGCCCGGAGGCGGCCAGGTCATTGGCCAGCTTTTCCGCTGCGGCCCTCCCATACGGAGTCGGCCTGCGGGCGCCGACGACCGCGACCGAGGGCTCCTCCAGGACTTCCGGCCGCCCCGCGCCGTAGATGACGAACGGGGGGTCGAAGATCTCCCTTAAGTTGGATGGATAGTCCGGATCTTCGATTGTCAGCAGGAAATAGCCTTTCTTATCCAGCCAGGAAATGGTCCGCGAAGCGCGTTCAATGAGCCCGGCGGAAGTCAGGGCGGCCGCCTTCTCCTCTTCCACACCCAAGGCCATGAGCTCTTTCGAGGACGCCCGGAAAATCGTCTCCAGTTCGGGGAAATGAGCGACGACTTTCTGGGCAGCCCTGAGACTGTCGGACAGGACCAGGTTCAAGGCCACCCAAAGAGTTCTTCTATCTTCTTCCATCGATTGGCTTGGCGATCCCAGGAAGTTCGTCCCGGAGGTCACTCCTTTACCCTGGACGATCAAGCCGGAATGCTTTTTCTCATTCCTTCCCGATCATGTCCTTGCAGCACGCGGCGGGTTCCCCAGTTTGGCCCATGGAGTTGACATAGATAGAAGACCTCCTCCAGGTCAACTCACCCTATTTCGAAAAGATGCTGACTCGGCTCAGCGGCAATAGTGCGGCGGGAGGGCGAAAACGGGAAAGTCGGTGTGGGAAATGACCTTTTCCGTCGTGCTCCCCAGGAAGAAGCGGCCCAGGCCGCGGGCGCAGGTGGCCATGACGATGAGGTCGAAGCGATGCTCGCGGGAATATTCGTCAATCCCTGCGGCCGCGGTGACCGCCCGGGTCACGTCCTTGGAAACCGCGATTCCCTTTTTGCCCTGATGGACCCGTTTCTGGAACTTGGCCAGGGCGGATTGGAACATGTGGTCCACCATCCTGAACTCATGCCCGTAGAGCTCGAGGACATAGAGAAAAGTCAGGGAAGCCCCGAACCCCTTGGCCAGCTCCCAGGCGAATTCCCGTTCGGCGTCCTCTTCTTTGGTGAAATCCGTCGGGACGAGGATCTTCTTAATCCCCGCAGGCGGCTTCCCTTTCTTCGTCATCAGCACCGGAACCGGCGAGTGCCGGAGGACATGATTGGCCACGCTGCCGATGAGGACTCGTTCGAGCATCGACTGCCCCTTCTTCCCCATGACGATCAGGTCGGCCTTCTNNCGACAACGACCTTTTTAAAGTCGAGACCTTTTTTCGTCGCGACGGCCTGAAGCCGGGCCTGGGCTTTCTTGCTCATCTCCGCCATCCGGCCCGAAAGCTCCTGTTCGACGATCGGGGAATCGGCATAGAATGCCGGCGCCAGGTCGGGGACTACGTGGAGCGCAATGATCCGGGCGGAGAAGGCCTCGGCGAAGAGGCCCGCATAGAGAAGCGCCTCTTGACCCTCAGGGGAAAAATCCGTCGGCCAGAGGATATTCTTGATGAACCCTGCCATGTCTTGACTCCTTTCTCTGTGCAATAAGAAGGAAAACGCCCTCCG
>DQHV01000010.1 GCA_003524335.1 Candidatus Aminicenantota bacterium
CGCTGAGGATGGCGATCTCGGTCGGGTCGCCGAAAACGGAGACCGTCCCGTCCTCGACCGTGAGCTCGGCGTTGTTGCAGAGGACGCCCGCGGTCAGGGCCTTGAGGAGGTCGGGGCGCTCGCAGGGATCGACCCGGCCGGCCGCCGTCCGGAACTCGCCGGCGGTTTCGTAGCCCGTGCCCGTCACCTCGAAGGCGTCCCGCGACGTCCAGACGGCCCGGACGGTCATCTCGTTCTTGGTCAGCGTGCCCGTCTTGTCCGAGCAGATGACCGTGGCGCAGCCGAGCGTCTCGACCGACGGCAGCTTGCGGATGAGGACGTGGCGCCGGACCATGCGCTGGACGCCCAGGGCCAGGGCGATGGTCACGACGGCCGGAAGGCCTTCGGGGATGGCCGCGACGGCCAGGCTGACCGAGGTCAGGAACATGTCGAGGACCTTGCCGCCGCGCAGGATCTCGAGGCCGAAGACGACGGCGACGAGGAAGAAGCAGAGATAGACGAGCGCCTTGCTGAACTGCTCGAGCTTCCTCTGCAGGGGCGTCGTCTCTTTCTTGATCCCCTGGATGAGGCCGGCGATGCGGCCGAGCTCGGTCTGCATGCCCGTCTCGGCGACGATCGCCCGGGCCTTGCCCGAGACGACCGAGGTCCCCATATAGAGGATGTTGGCCCGTTCGGCCAGGGGGATATCCTGTTCTTCGAGGGCGATGTCGGTCTTGTTGACGGGCGTCGACTCGCCGGTCAGGCTGGCTTCCTGGACGGCCAGGTTGGAGGTGTGCCAGAGGACCCGGCTGTCGGCCGGGATGTGGTCTCCGGCCTCGATCTCGACGAGATCGCCGGGAACGAGCTCCCGGGCGGGGACGATGCGGGCGGAGCCGTCCCGGATGACCTTGGACGACGGCGCGGAGAGCCGTTTCAGCGCGGCTAGGCTCTTCTCGGCCCGGTACTCCTGGACGAGGCCGAGGATGGCGTTGAGGATGACGATGGCCAGGATGGCCAGGGCGTCGACCCATTCCTTGAGGAAGCCGGAGACGAGGGCGGCGGCGATGAGGACGCCGATCATGAGGCTCTTGAACTGGTCGAAAAAGATGGCCAAGGGGCCGCGGCCCTTCTTTTCCTGAAGCTCGTTGGGGCCGATCGTCCGCAGCTTCTCGGCGGCGGCCGCCGAGGAGAGACCGGCCTTGCCGTCGGTCCCGAGCCTCTGGACGACCGCTTCGACGTCGAGATGCCACCACTTCGTCATGACCCAGCTCCTTTGGGATTATCGGACAGACCCGGAGCGCCCATTATACACTCTCGGGACGACCCAAGACAACGGCACCCCGGCGTGCCGCGGGTTATGAAAGAGGGTGGGAAAGCGTTATTTCTTCTTCTTCGCCGTGAAGGGGAAGGCCCCGAAATCCCCGGCCTGGACCTCGCCGGTCATGGTCTCGCCGTCGACCTTGGCCTTGTAGGTGAGCGTGATCTCGCCCATGCCGCCGCTGAGAAGCACGGCCCACTCGAGCTCCTGGCCCTTGATCGTCCCCTCGCCCGCGAACTCCATGCCCTGGGGCNNCTCCGGTTCTTCATCCCGAGCCAAGCCGGAGAGAGGAACGTCCCGGAATCGGGAGAAGGACCTTTTATTTCGGGGGCGAACTGTGTATAATAGGGCGCTCACGTCGGGGAGTAGCGCAGCCTGGCTAGCGCACAGCGTTCGGGACGCTGGGGTCGGGGGTTCGAATCCCCCCTCCCCGATTTTTCCCCCCTATTAGTAGCCCTCTTGCCCGTCTCAACCCACCTCAATCAGCTCGTATTCCAAGGAACCCAGGCCGATCTTCGCCCCGTGCCTGAGCTGGAGCATCCAATCCACATCGTTCCCCTTCCGGAAGACATCCTTCTTGGCGCGTTTTATGGCGAGGTCGGCCGACGCCTTGTCTATGGCCACGGGGTCAACCGAGGCCAGGATCCCGATGTCCTCGACAATCTGCGGCTGGTCCTTGGCCATGCAGTCACAGTCCTTGGTGATCTTGAAGAGAACGTTTAGGAAGCCGATCTTCCCTCGGAAGTGGTTCCATACGGCGAAGGCATATTCGGCCATCTTTTCCTGGAGCCTGGTGGAATCCTCGCCCCAGCGCATCTTCACGGCGCCGACCTTGCAGACGACCAGGCATTCCCCGCAGCCGATGCACTTGTCGTCCAGGATGACGGCACTGCCATCCTTCTGGATAATGGCCCCGGCCGGGCAATAGTCCAGGCAGATCGCGCAGTTCTTGCAGTATTTCGCGCTAATACGGGGGTTGACTTCGGCGTGCTGTTCGAGCTTCCCGGCCCGAGAGGCGCAGCCCATGCCCAGGTTCTTGATGGCCGCGCCCACACCTGTCTGCATATGGCCCGTCAGGTGGCTCAGGCAGATCAGGAAATCGGCGTGGAGGATGCCGGCCGCGAGCTTGGCCGACTTGACCCGCTTGAGGTTGATAGGCACTTCCTCATCGTCCTCGCCGATCAGGCCGTCGGCGATATGGACCGGAAGGCCGGTTTTCTCCAGCGAGAACCCGTGCTCCCCCGCTAGCTGGGCATAGTCGATGGCGTTGGAGCGCAGGCCCACATAAAGTGTGTTCGTATCCGTGAAGTAGGCCCGCTTGGTCCTCTGCTGAAGCCGGTAGATTGTTTTCTCCAGCCAGACGGGCCGGATGTATCCGGTATTCCCTTTTTCTCCGAAATGGATCTTGAGCGCGACAAATGCGTCCTTCTCGATTTTTCCGTCGAGCCCGAGGGCAAGATAGAGTTTCTCCATCTTGCCGGAAAGCACCTTTGATTCTTCGTTGCGGTCTCCCGGGATGAAAAAGACCTGGCTTTTCATGGCCCCATCTCCCCCGTTTATTCCCCAAGGATAGCTTTGGCGGCCCGCCGCCCTGAGCCCATCTCAAAAGCATAGCCGATCGTCTTCAGCGTCTGTTCCAACGCGTCCAAAGCAAAATAGACCTGGGACAAAGAGAGATTGCCCATGTGCCCCATCCGGAAAACCTTTCCGGCCGTTTCCCCCAGCCCGCCGGCGACCACCACACCGTTTTCATAATAAAGGCTGCGGAAGCGCTTGTCTTCTACACCCGGGGGATATTTGAAAACCGAAAGCGTAGCGGCGAGGAATTCCTTCTGCGTAAAAAACGTGAAGCCCAGAGTTTCGAGCCCTGACCGAAGCGCCCGCGCCGTGCGGATGTGACGCCCGAACCTCGGCTCCAGGCCTTCCTCAAGGACGATCAGCGTGCTCTCATAAAAGGCCCGGATCTCGTTGACGCAAGGAGTGGAAAAGTATTTGGCGGGGTCTTTCATGATCGGGAGCCAGCGCAGGAGGTCGGAATAATAGGCCGGGATCCGCTCCATCCTTATTCGTTTTCCCATCGCCCGTTCCGAAAGCACGAGGACGGCCAGCCCCGGCGGCACGCCGAAGCATTTCTGGGCTGCTGTAAAGACGACATCGATCCCCCAGTCATCCATCCTCTCCTCGATCCCTCCCGTCGCGCAGACCCCGTCGACGATGAAGAGGAGGTCTCGCCTTTTCAGGACTTCGGCATAGTCGCGCACGGGCGCGCAGGCGCCGGTCGCAGTGTCCACGTGCGTTGCTACGACGATTCTATAGTCGCCGTCGGCCAGCCTCTTAGAGAGCTCTTCCGGCAGGACTGCCCTTCCCCAGGTGCTTTCCAGGATGTCATAGTCGAGGCCGAAGCTGCCGCAGATCTCGGCCATCCGACTCCCGAAATAGCCTTGAGAAATGATAAGCGCCTTTTCTCCCGAGGCCAGAGTGTTGAGGAGGGCCATCTCCATAGCCAGGGTCCCCGCTCCCGCAATGATGAAGGCCTCGCCTTTTTCACAAAACACGATTTTCTTCAGGTTGTCTAGAGCTTTCGGCAGCTCCTCGACCATCTCCGGCCCGACATGGGAGACGGTCGGCTGGGCAAGACTGTGGATGATGCGCGGATGGACGGGACTCGGCCCGGGGATGAGCAGCAATTTCTCTCTCACGCGTCTTCCTCCTCTTTAGAGTCCACCCCATTTTAGCGAATGCCTTCGATAAATCAAGTCG
>DQHV01000200.1 GCA_003524335.1 Candidatus Aminicenantota bacterium
GCTGACCTGTGTTTTCGTCGATAACGGGCTCCTCCGAAAAGGCCAATATGAGGGGCTGATGGAAGAATTCCGACGGAAGCTCCATCTCAAGGTCATCGGTGTGGACGCCTCCGACCTCTTCCTTCACCGCCTCGCCGGGGTCATCTCTCCCGAGCGCAAGCGCAAGATCATCNNTCGCACCACAATGTCGGCGGGCTCCCCAAGGGGCTCCGCTTCAAGTTAGTCGAACCTCTCCGGGAGCTCTTCAAGGACGAGGTCCGGGTTCTGGCTGCCGAGCTTAGGGTCGACCGCGAGTTCATCGCCCAGCATCCTTTCCCCGGGCCCGGACTGGCGGTCCGGATCGTGGGCGAAGTCACCCGTGAGCGCATCGCCATCCTCCGCGAGGCCGACCGGATCCTGATCGAGGAGGTCCGCAAGGCCAGGCTCTACCACAAGCTCTGGCAGGCCTTCGCCGTTCTTCTTCCGGTACGCTCGGTCGGGGTGATGGGCGACCAGCGGACCTACCACCAGGTTGTCGTCCTGCGTCTCGTCCAGAGTGTGGACGGGATGACGGCCAACTGGTTTCCGGTCGAATCGCGGGTCCTCTCTCGGATCTCGACGCGCATCGTCAACGAGGTCCAGGGCGTCAACCGGGTGGTTTACGATGTCACGACCAAACCGCCGGCGACGATCGAATGGGAATAAGCGTCTGTAGTTAGTAATGGAATACTCATTCATCCATCTTCACAATCACTCCGAGTACAGCATCCTGGACGGCGCCGCGAAGACCGCCGCCCTGGTGGAGGTGGCCTACCAGAACAAGATGCCGGCCGTGGCCCTGACCGACCACGGCAACATCTTCGGAGCGGTGACCTTCTTCAAGGAGGCCAAGTCCCGAGACATCAAGCCTATCCTGGGCTGCGAGATCTACGTGGCGCCCCGCAGCCGGTTCGACAAGACGGGCGACAGCCGCGACCCCCACCATTTTCACCTGGTCCTCCTGGTTAAGAACGATCAGGGGTATCACAACCTCTGTCATCTGTTGAGCAAGGCGTATATCGAAGGGTTCTACTACCGCCCCCGGATCGACAAGGAGCTCCTCTCCGGCCATGCGGAAGGGCTGATCGGTCTTTCCAGCTGTCTCAAGGGAGAAGTCTCCTATTACCTGGAGCGGGAGAACGAGGCGGCCGCGGAGAAGGCGGCGGGCGAGTATTCCTCGTTTTTCGGCAAGGGAGATTTTTATCTCGAGCTCCAGGACCACGGCCTCCCGCCGCAGAAGGACGTCAACCCCAAGCTCGTGCGGCTGGCGGGGAGGCTCGGCCTTCCCCTCGTGGCGACCAACGATATCCATTATCTGCGCAAGGAAGATTCCGAAAGCCACGATATCCTCCTCTGCATCCAGACCAATAAAAAGCTGAGCGACCAGGACCGCATCCGCTTCGGGTCCCAAGAATTCTATTTCAAGTCCGGCGCCGAGATGGCCGAGCTGTTCAAGGAGGTCCCGGAGGCCCTGCAGAATACGACCCATATCGCCTCCCAGTGCCATTTCAATTTTCCCGCGGGCGGCCACTTTCTGCCCCAGTTCAAGCCGCCCGGAGAGATGCCGCTTGACGAATACCTGGCTTTCGTGGCCAAGGAAGGGTTCAAGCTCCGCCTGGAAGTGCTCAAGCCGAAATGGGAGAAGGGCGAACTGGCCTATCCCATCGAAGACTACCAGGACCGGCTGGAGCGCGAGCTCAGGCTTGTCAACCAGATGGGGTTCGAGGGCTATTTCCTGATCGTCTGGGACCTCATCCAGACGGCCCGGTCGAGGGACATCCCGGTCGGCCCCGGCCGCGGGTCGTCCGCCGGAAGCTTCCTGGCCTACTGCCTCGGCATCACCGAGGTCGACCCCCTCGAGTATGACCTCCTGTTCGAGCGGTTCCTCAACCCCGAACGCATCAGCCTGCCCGATATCGACATCGATTTCTGCGCCCGGCGCCGCGGCGAGGTCATCGAGTACGTGACGAACAAGTACGGCCGGGAGAACGTCTCCCAGATCATCACTTTCGGGACGATGGNNNTCCACGCCGCGGGCATCGTCATCACTCCCCGGCCCCTCGTCGAGTTCATGCCGCTCTATCAGTCGGTCAAGGGCGAAATCACGAGCCAGTTTGCGATGGGTGACATCGAAACCATCGGCCTGCTCAAGATGGACCTCCTGGGCCTACGCAACCTGACGGTCATCCGGGATACGGTCGAGCTCGTCGCGAAGAACCTGGGCGAAAAGGTGGACCTCAAGACGGTCCCGCTCGACGACGCGGCCACGTTCACCCTTTTCCAGGCCGGGAGCACCGACGGCGTCTTCCAGTTCGAGAGCCNNTCCAGTTTGAAAGCCGCGGCATGCAAGGCATGCTGCGCGACGCCAAGCCCTCGCGCCTGGAAGACCTGATCGCCCTGAACGCGCTCTACCGCCCGGGCCCCATGGACCTGATCCCCACCTTCGTGGCCCGCAAGCACGGGCGCGAAGTGGTGGAGTACCCGCACCCGCTCACCGAGCCCGTGCTGGCCGAGACCTACGGGATCATGGTCTACCAGGAGCAGGTGATGCAGATCGCCTCCACGCTCGCCGGCTTCACGCTCGGGGAGGCGGACATCCTGCGCAAGGCCATGGGGAAAAAGGTGACCAGCATCATGAAGGCGCAGAAGCAGAGGTTCGTCCAGGGCGCCCGCAAAAAGGGCATCAGCCCCGCCAAGGCGAACAAGATCTTCGACCAGATCCGCCATTTCGCCGAATACGGGTTCAACAAGTCGCACAGCGCCGCCTACGCCTATCTCGCCTACCAGACCGCCTACCTCAAGGCTCACTATCCGGCCCACTTCATGGCCGCCCTGCTGACCTCGGAGGCCGAGCGGGGCGCGACCAGCCAGGTCATCAAGTACATCAACGAATGCCAGAACATGGGAATCAAGGTCCTGCCGCCCGACGTCAACGAGAGCGATTTCAACTTCACGGTGATAAACGGCGAGGTCCGGTTCGGCCTGGCCGCCGTCAAGAACGTCGGCGAGACGGCGGCCCGCGAGGTCCTGAGGGAAAGAGAGAAACGGGGCCGGTTCAAATCTCCCTTCGAGATCGCGGCTGGAACGGACCCGCGGACAGTCAACAAACGAGTGCTGGAGAGCCTGATCAAGGCCGGGGCCTTCGACTCACTCGGCTGGCGCCGCTCCCAGTCGTTCCACCTCATCGATACCATGGTCGATTACGGCCACGGGCTCCAGAAGATGAAACAGACCCCGCAGAGC
This sequence comes from Candidatus Aminicenantota bacterium, assembly GCA_003524335.1. GTDB lineage: Bacteria > Acidobacteriota > Aminicenantia > Aminicenantales > UBA8522 > UBA8522. The sequence continues at coordinate 3,262 of DQHV01000200.1, forward strand.
CTGCTCTTCGGGGGGAGCCAACTCGCGCCGCCGGAGATCCCGGTCGAGGTCAGGGATATGCGGGAATGGGACGAATCCCTGTTCCTTTCCTATGAGAAGGACGCGCTGGGGTTTTACATCACCGGTCATCCCCTGGCCCAGTTTGAGAAGAGACTCCGGAAACTCACCTCCCACTCGATCAGCCAACTCGACGAAGAGAAGGACTTCAACAGCGAGATCCGGGTGGCCGGGGTCATCAGCGCCATCAAGTTCGTCAAGACCAAGAAGGACGAGCGCATGGCCACCTTCATCCTGGAGGACCTGAGCGGCCGGATCGACATCGTGGCCTTCCCCGATAGTTTCAGAAGATTCTTCGAATGCCTGCGGGAGGGAAACCTGGTCTGGGTCAAGGGACGGTTCATGGGGGAGGGCGATAACCGCCGCATCAGTCTGAACGAGGCCATGCCGCTCACCGAGGCCTTCCAGAAGCAGGCCAAGAAGGTCATCGTGCGGATCTTCCTTCCCGGCCTCGAGGAGTCGGTCATCAGGGAGCTCAAGGAGCTGCTGGAAAAAAACTCCGGCGAATGCCCCGTCTTCTTCGAGTTGGAAACCCCCCATTCCTACCGTGTCCTCGCCCAGTCCATCGAAGTCCACGGCGTCTTCCCGTCGGAGGAGCTCACCAAGAGCGTCGAGCGGCTGCTGGGAGAAAA
>DQHV01000346.1 GCA_003524335.1 Candidatus Aminicenantota bacterium
CTCGATCCTCTGGGCGAAAATCATCCAGGCCATCCTGGGCGCCTTGACGGCACTGCTCACGTACCGGCTGGGTCAGAGGGTTTTCGGCAAAGCGGAGGCTTTGGTAGCCGGCCTTCTGGTTGCCGTCTATATGCCGTTGGTTTTTTATGAGGCAGAGCTCCTGGCGTCCGGCTGGGCGACCTTGTGGATGGCGGCGTTGGCGCTCCTGCTTTTTAAAACCAGGGAGAAGCCCGGGCCGTATTCCTGCCTGGTGTTGGGTTTGGCCGGAGCGCTCAGCATTCTCACCAGACCTGAATTCTTGCCTTTGTTTGGCGCCTCCTGCCTCTGGCTTCTCGTGGCCTGGGCTCGTGAACACCATGGCCTGGCGAAGTTGATCTCGAGGTTCGTCTTTGTCGCCCTGGGGTTTTCATTGATCGCCGGACCGCTGGGCATCTGGAGCCACCGCGTGCTGGGCCGAGCAACGATTTTGCCCTCCTCGGGCGGGATCAACTTATACATCGGCAACAATCCAGATTACGAGAAGACGATCACGGTCCGTCCCGGGCTCGGCTGGCGAGAGCTGACGGCCGCTCCCGCGAGACAGGGAATCGTCGATGACCTTGGAATGCAAAGGTTCTTCCTAAACAAGACAAGAGAATACATCATCGGCCAGCCTCTGAGTTTTCTGCGGGGACTGGTCCACAAGACTGCCCAGTTTTTCAGTTCGCGCGAGATACCGCGGAATACCGATATTTATCTCTTCGGGAAATGGTCGCGAGGGCTCAGGTGGCTAGTCTGGAAGGTTGGCCAATTCGGGTTTCCGTTCGGCCTGCTGTTGCCGGCGGCAATTTTGGGGCTGGTTTCTTGTTGGCGGGCGCTTCCCGGCCCCATTCTTCTTGCCCTTGTTCTGTACCCGGCGTCCATGATCCTGGTCTTCGTGACCAGCCGCTACCGGGTCCCGCTCGTTCCGCTCCTGAGTATCCTCNNTCCTCGCCGCGGGGGGAGTGGGCGCGGTCTGGAAGATGAGGCAGAAGCGCCAATGGAAAAATTTGGCGGTCGCGGGGGCGATTGCCCTGGCCGTGGGCGTGGCCAGCAGCTCCACCGGCCCTTTCCCCGAGGAGCGGCTCGATTATGAAGCCGAACTGTATTATGGGCTGGGAAGCACATTCGATGCCTGGGGAAAAATCGAGGAGGCAGAAACAGCCTATGGCAGAGCGCTGGATTTAAGGGCAGATTACCCGGAAGCCCACTACAACCTGGCCAACCTACTCAAAGCCCGGGGCAGGCTTGAAGAGGCGATCGGACACTACGGTCAAGCGCTTCAAACCAAGCCTGACTCTGTCGAAATACGCAATAACTTCGGGGCCGCACTTAAATCTCAGGGTCAAATAGATCAGGCCATCGAGCAATGGGAAAAGGCGCTTGAGCTTGTCCACTCCGATCCGCTCGCCCATTTCAACCTGGCTCTCGCCCTGGCCGAGCAAGGAAACTATGACCTCTCGCTTAAGCACGCCGAAGAGGCGCTGCGGCAAAAACCCGATTGGGTCGAGATTCGCGTCGACCTGGGCATGATTCTGTTACAGCGTGGTGAAATCGATATGGCGCTCGGGCAGTTCAACGAAGCGCTCCGGATCAGGCCCGCGTCTGCCGACGCTCATTCCGGCCTCGGCATCGCCCTGGGAAGTAAGGGCGAACTCGACGAGTCCATCGAGCACTTCCGTCAGGCCATCACGCTCGAACCCGGCCACGCCGAAGCGCGCTACAATCTCGGCTATGCGCTTCAACTGCAGGGGAAGTCTTCTGAGGCGATAGCTGAATATCGGCGAGTGCTGCAAATCAACCCGAATCATGCCCCAGCACGCCAGCGTCTCGAAACGGCGTTGGCGCAGCACCGGCAGGACCGCTGAATGGGACAAGTCGAGCTTCAAGGGACTGCGGAGGAATGAGGAAGAGAGGTCGAATCGTGAAAATATTAAGAAAAGTATTCTTCACCGTCCTGATTTTCGTAAGTCTCACCGGCTGGGACGGAGATCGTGGAAAAGAAGTCGCCGCCGAGCGTTTCCTGGGAAAGGGAGATTACCTCGGTGACTATTGGCCGACATCAGGGTGGAGAACCTGTCGACCGGAAGAAGTGGGGATGAGTTCCGAAAAGCTGATCAAAGTCTACAAGTATGCCGCCCATCCTAAAATAAACACCCAAGGCATCGCCGTCATTCGCAAAGGGTATATCGTCGGAGAAGGTTATTTCGATGACTTTACGATGAATTCAAGACACGAGAGTTTTTCCGTCGCCAAGAGCTTTGCCAGCGCTCTGATCGGAATAGCCATCGGCAAAGGATTGATCAAGGGTGTCGATGAGCTCATAGCCAAATATTATCCCCAGTGGCAAACGCCTGAAACGCCCGAAACCAAGAAGCGGATGACCATCGAGGACTTGTTGACGATGAGATCGGGCCTCCAATGGAATGAGGATGATTACTACAAGGATAGAAGTCAGAACGATGTCTATATCATGATCGATTCAGCCAAAGACTATATTCAGTATGTCTTGAATAAGCCCATCATCCATGAGCCGGGGACTCATTGGTATTATTCGAGTGGTGATTCCATGCTGCTCTCGGGTGTCATAGAAAAAAGCACGGGCCTGACCGCTAATGAGTTCGGGCGCAAATACTTATTCGAACCCTTGGGCCTGAGCGAGGTGATCTGGTTGGCCGATCCGGCGGGACATACGATTACGGCCTGGGGAATTCAGGGTACACTCAGAGAATTTGCCAAATTTGGCTACTTATACCTGAGAAAAGGCAGCTGGGAAGACAAACAGGTGGTTCCCCGGAATTGGATTGAAAAGTCTGGCCAGCCTGTTTCCGAGGAGGTAATAAAATACGGCTATCAGTGGTGGCGCCTCCCGGCCTTAAAAAATTATGAGACTTCAAGAATCCCGCCGGATATTCTCATCGCCTGGGGAATTTTCACGCAGCAAATTTTTATCCTTCCAACTGAGGACCTTCTTATTGTCAGGCTGGGGAATGATCCGGACCCCTACAATGATGAGTGGCGAGAAATCGAGTTTTTAACCTTGGTACAAGATGCACTTATAAATTAGCCTTGGCGGCTAATTCAGACTCTCATATTTTTTGCTTCTTCAAATAAGCGAGTCGCGATTTCCTTCCTAATATCTCCCTGTTCTCCCATATGAGTGTTGGCCAGGATGACTGTGCCCGTGCCGTTTTGGGGATTGAACATAAGCAGATTGTTGATGCCCGGGTCGCTCCCGAGATGTCCCCAGACGGTATCGCCGTTGGAGAGCTCATACTCCCACCAGCACAGCCCGCAGTTCAGGTGGCGCTTGGCGAGCATGGTTTTGACCGTATCTTCTTGGAGAATTCTCTGCTTTTCGTAGACCCCTTTGTTCAGGTAGGCGCGCGCGTAGCTGCAGAGCTGATTCACGCTGCAGCGGAGAAATCCATCCGGAAAGTTGGGGTGATTGTAAAAGCAATTGGGCGCATATCCATCCGGGGCGGCCACGTCTTCCCAACTGGGGCCTCTTTCGCCGATCACGCCCAGAGGCCGGCCTCCCCAGGATGGACCCCGCGGTTTCTGGCTTTCAACCC
>DQHV01000114.1 GCA_003524335.1 Candidatus Aminicenantota bacterium
TCTGCTTCGATCTCTGCCTGACCGGCTATCCCGGCGGAAATATTCCGAGCTTTTTCGAGACAAATGCGGAGAAGGGGGAAAGAGGCGCCCCGGCCGGTCTACCGGCGCCAAAGCCCGGGGAGCGGGTGAGATACTACCGGCGGCGGTTCGCCAGGGATTACCGCGAGAAGCCGTGGGCCGAAGCAGTAACGCAGCTGATTTTCATATACCGGTCAGCCCCGGGGCAGGGCCTTCAAGTCGAGGTTCTGCGGCCACAGTGAAGCAGGATTGTCATCCCATCAAATCCACAACTTATTCTCCTTGCAGTACCGCATTCTCAGGCAATACTACTGGCATTGGCAAACTCCAACAAAGCCGGCAGAGAGAAGCGATAAGGAGGAGATCGATGGAATTCTTTACGGTATCCTGCCTGCGCAAGGGGAAGGTCTCAATAGACGGCAGCTGCCTGGGGGAGAACAAGAAGGGCGACATGCTCAGCGTGTTTCAGTGCGAAGCGGGTCTTCACGATATTTCCCTCGAATGTCAGATCGGGCGAAAGTGCCGGGAGATGACGCAGCGGGTCATGATCGCCGGCACCAACCCCTTCGTCCCCAGAGAATTCCGCTTCTTCTGCGACCTGGCAGACGATCTCTATCGTTGATCAAGCGCTCTGAAGTTATTGTGCCGACTTCAGTATCGCCAACAGGAACTCCCAATATTTGCCCACACTGTCTATATGTATTCTCTCGTCGGGAGAGTGGACACTTTCCAGGGTGGGCCCGAAGGAGATCATGTCCATGCCGGGATACTTCTCGCCGATGATGCCGCATTCCAGGCCGGCGTGGACGGCCTTAATCTCAGGCTCTTTCCCGAAGACCCGGCTATAAACCACGCTGAGTTTCTTGAGGAGCGCTGACTGCAGGTTCGGCTCCCATCCGGGATAGCCTCCTCCTTGGACGATGCGGGCGCCGGCCAGCTCGGCCAGCGCCTTGATGGTCTGACGGACGGCGATCAGGGCAGAGGCGACCGAGCTCCGGCTGCTGCAGATGATCTCCGCCCGGGTTTTCTCGCAATGGACGACGGCGAGGTTGCTCGAGGTCTCGACCAGGCCGGCGATCTCCGGATGCATGCTGACAACCCCGTGCGGCAGGGTGAGAAGAATCCGGATCAAGGCGGCCTGAGAGTCTGCGGTCAGCGGCTCTTCCTTTGGATCGACGATTTTCTCGAAGGCGTATTGGGCCTCCTTTTCGAAAGCCTTGTATTCGTTCCGGACCTTGGCGAAAGCGTCCTTCAAGAAGGCTTGCATCCTTCTGGCCGTAGCGCCGTCGATGGAGATCGCCGCCCAGGACTCACGGGGGATGGCGTTCCTCTTGTTCCCGCCCTCGATTCGCACGACGTCGAACGTGAATTTCTCTTGAGCCTGGTAGAGGAGCCGGGCCAGGAGTCGGATGGCATTCCCCCGTCCCTGGTTGATATCCAGCCCTGAGTGCCCGCCGCGGAAACCGAACAGACGGAGCCGGTAGAGGTCTTTAAAGCGGCGCCGTTTTCTCTGCACGGGGAATAGGATCTCCGAATCTCCGCCTCCGGAGCAGCCAATGGTGAACGTCCCTTCGTCTTCGCTATCCAGGTTAAGGAGTTCGGTGCCCTTCAGGAAACCCTTACCCAGGTGATTGGCCCCGGTCAGCCCCGTCTCCTCGTCAACCGTGAACAAGAACTCGAGGGGCCCATGGGCCAGCGTATTGTCTTCCATCACGGCCATGGCAGCGGCTACTCCGATACCGTTATCGGACCCGAGGGTCGTTCCGTTCGCCTGCACCCAATCCCCCTTGACCTCGGCCGTAATGGCATCCTTCAGGAAATCGTGGGCGACGTCGGAATTTTTTTCATTGACCATGTCCATGTGTCCCTGGAGGATGACGCCGGGTGCCTGCTCATGACCCTTTGTCGCGGGCTTGGACACGAGCACATTTCCAACCCTATCCCTCTTCCAGGACAGGTTGAGGTCCTTGGCCACAGAGATGATATGGTCACCCAGAGCTCGTTCATTCCCCGAGCCATGGGGAATCCTCAGGAGCTGCGAAAAATGCTTCCATAGAAGCGCGGGCTTGAGACCGGAAAGAGCGTCGGACATGTTCACCTCCGGAGAAATCATTACCTTGTCATCTTTCGATGGATGATGCCACAATTAATTCCCCATTTCAATACTTTCCCCTTTGGCGAAGCAAAACGGCGCGGAGCTCCTGCGGGCGCGCGAGTTTGACTTTTAGACGACGATTCCCTAGAATGCAGCTACTTTTCGATGGACGCTCTAAAAGCAAACACCTTCCTCCGGATCTTTCAATCCCCGGCTGAGATCTTGTCCTCGGCTCCGGGCCGGATCAACCTCATCGGCGAACACACGGATTATAACAAGGGGTATGTCCTGCCGGCAGCCATTCACCTCAGGACCTGCTTCCTGGCCGCTGCCCGGGCTGATAACGAAGTCCACATCTGGGCTGATAATTTCCACGAGGAAGAGGCCTTTGACCAGGAAGCGATCGTCCCCTCGGAACAACGGCGCTGGGCGAACTACGTCAAGGGGATATTCTGGGTCTTGAAGCAGGAGGGACACAGGCTCGGGGGGATCAATGCTATGATCTGGGGGGAGGTCCCTCTCGAGTCCGGGCTCAGCTCCTCGGCCGCTCTGGAGGTCAGCGTCATCAAGGGGCTCTGTGCACTGTTGCACATCGACCTGCCGGCTCTGAAGATGGCCCAGCTCGCCCAGCGAGCGGAGAACGATTTCGTCGGTGTCAAGTGCGGGCTTATGGACCAGTTTATCTCCGTGTTCGGACGGAAGGACAGCGCCCTTTTCCTCGATTGCGAGACCCTTGACTATGCTTATTATCCGCTTAACCTGGAGAAAGCCGGACTGGGCATCGTGGTCTACGATACTAAGGTCCGCCGCAAGCTGGCTTCCTCGGAATACAACAAAAGACGCCAGGAGGCGTCGCATGCCCTCCAAATCCTCAAGACCAAGGGCGCTCGTTCCTACAAGGACGCGACGACGGCGCTACTGGANNCTACTGGAAAGCTCAAGGGGAGAGATGGGTGCCGTCCCCTACAAGAGAGCCAGGCACGTCATCACCGAAAACGAGCGCGTCCTTAAGGCCGTGGGAGCGCTTCAGAAGGATGATTTCTCCGGCCTGGGCGGCCTGTTGTTCCAATCCCACGAGAGCTTGCGAGACGATTATGAGGTTTCCTGCCCAGAGCTGAATCTACTCTATGATGTGGGAAAAGAGTTTCCCGGTTGCCTGGGAGCCCGTCTGGTCGGGGCCGGGTTCGGGGGTTCGGGAAT
>DQHV01000370.1 GCA_003524335.1 Candidatus Aminicenantota bacterium
GTCCATGGCCACGAGCTCGGGCTTTTGGACCTGGGCCAGGATATCGTCCTGGAGGTCAGGGTCGATATTGGCCAGGAAAACGATGTCGGCCTTCCGGTAAGTGGCGGGAAGCTCCGGCCGGTACCCCTCGTAGACGTTGAGCTCCGTCCGGATGGTCTCCCGCTGGTTGGGGTCGTAGCCGTAATGGCCCTCCCAGTGAAAGGTCTTCCCGGGCCTGATTTCTAGGCCTTCGGTATCGACGCCGCGGGCCCTGAATAATTTGAGAACGGCCGCCGGGAAGTCCCGGCCCACGACGCCGACGATCTTCGGCTTCGTGAAGAAGCTCGCCGCCAGAGAGCAATAGGTCCCCGATCCGCCGACGATCCGTTCGCGCCTTCCCCAGGGAGTCTCGATCGTGTCAAAGGCCAGCGATCCGACGATGACGAGGCTCATACGAATTTATTCTTTGATGTACTTGGCGATGAGGTGATGAAGGCGTTTTTTGGTTTCCGGCGGGATCAGGTTTCTCTGTGTCACGATGCAGTTCTCGATGCCGCGGCTGCATTCACACTTCTCGCCCCTGACGGCCGGAAGAGCGGCCACCGCCCTCTTGATGATCGACTTGGCGTGCTCGACGTTCAGGCTGAGGTTTCCCAGGATGAGCTCAACCGAGACCGGCTCCTCCTCGGCGTGCCAGACGTCATAATCGGTTACCAGATTCATCGTGGCATAGCAGATCTCCGCCTCCCGGCAGAGCTTGGCCTCGGTGGCCGCAGTCATGCCGATAACATCACAGCCCCAGAGACGGTAAGCCTTGGACTCGGCCTTGGTCGAGAAGGCCGGTCCCTCGATCGAGATGTAGGTGCCCCCTTTGTGGACGCGCAGGCCGAGCGTCTTTCCCGTCTCATACAGAATGCCGACGAGCTCGGGACAGACGGGCTCCGCAAAGCTTATGTGGACCGCGATTCCATCTCCAAAAAAGGTGTTCCGGCGCCGCGTCCGGTCGAAAAACTGGTCGGAGAAAACGATGTCCCGCGGCCGGATCTCTTCCTTGAGCGAACCGCAGGAGTTGATCGCGATAATCCGCCCGACGCCGAGCATCTTGAACCCGTAGATGTTGGCCAGGAAATTGATATCGGAAGGAAGGAGACGGTGACCGCGGCCGTGACGGCTGAGGAAGGCCACCCTCTTCCCCTCCAGCGTGCCCAGGAAAAAGGCGTCGGAGGGCGGGCCGAACGGTGTCACCAGGCGCAGCTCCTGGACATCCCTGATCCCCTCGATTTCGTAGAGCCCGGTGCCGCCGAGGATTCCGATATCGGCTTGGGGGACCTTTCGATCGCCTGTCTGCGCCATGAGTCCTCCTGGAGGAAGAATATCCATATATAATTTATGCCCGCGCAAGTCAAGAAAATGGGGATATTGACAGGAGACATGCCCGGAGGTATCATTTGATCACTCAGGACGATCGATTCAACGAGCGAAACCACGATGACAAGACAAGGGCTAGTGGTTTATTTCTCCGGGATTTTGAACCGGGCGGTCTGACGATGTGGATTGCGGCTGCTCTGATCGCCGTGCTGCTCGTCAGCTATCTTTTCTATGCGCTGTTCCATGCCGAGGACCTATGAACCCGGATCTTTATTTCTTGAAGCCGGTCGCCGAGTGCGTCTCTTTCATCGCGCTCATCCTCATAGCCGCCAAACCCATCGGACTGTACCTCTTTAGCAGCCTGGAAGGGACGCCTTCCAGGCTAACCGCACTCCTGAGGCCTCTCGAACGCCTGTTCCGTCGTGCCGCCGGAGCCCGGTTTCTGGAAGAGCAAGGTTGGGTCCAGTACGGGAAATCCTTGCTGGTTTTTAACGCCCTGGGCATAGGCTTCCTCCTCCTTCTCGAGCTCATCCAGAAATGGCTTCCCCTCAACCCCCAGCGCTTGGGCAATGTCCCGCTCGACCTGGCCTTCAACACAGCCGTCTCCTTCGGGACCAACACCAACTGGCAATCCTATGTTCCCGAGAGAACCATGTCCCACCTGACTCAGATGCTGGGGCTGGCCGTGCAGAACTTCCTCTCCGCCGCCACGGGGATCGCCGTCGCTCTTGCCCTCATCCGCGGGTTTATCCGGAAGGAGGCGAAATCTATCGGCAATTTCTGGGTTGACCTCAGCCGGTCGATCGTCTACGTGCTCTTGCCCCTTTCGCTCCTTTTGTCCATGGTTCTCCTGTGGCAAGGAGCACCCCAAAATTTTAGGCCCGCTGTCGAAGCGACCACCCTGGAAGGAAAAACCCAGGTGATCCCCCAGGGCCCGGTGGCTTCTCAGGAGGCTATCAAGGAACTCGGTACAAACGGAGGAGGTTTTTTCAATGCCAACTCCTCCCATCCCTATGAGAACCCGACCCCTCTCACCAACCTCCTCGAGCTCCTGGCGATTCTTCTGGTTCCAGCCGGCATGATCTATGCTTTCGGCAAAATGACGGGGGATATCCGGCAGGGCAGGGCCCTGATGAAAGCCGTCCTCGTCCTTTATGCGGCCGGTCTGGCCGTTGTCGTTTTCTCAGAATGGAGTGGCAATTCCCTCGTCCAGAAAGAGTTCGCCGGGGTCGTCGAGACGGGTCATTCGCAGTACCAACCCGGAGGCAACCTGGAGGGCAAAGAGGAGCGCTTCGGGATCGCCGCCTCTTCTCTCTTCACGGCATCGACGACAGCCACCTCCTGCGGCGCCGTCAACAACATGCATTCCAGCCTGGCCCCGATGTCGGGGTTTGTGGCTCTCTTCAACATGCAGCTCGGAGAAATCGTCTTCGGCGGCGTCGGGTCGGGCCTCTATATGCTGATCCTGTTTGCAGTCGTGACCGTGTTCATCGCCGGGCTGATGGTCGGGCGCACGCCGGAATACCTCGGCAAGAAGATCGA